>JAISIV010000057.1 GCA_031261865.1 Lactobacillaceae bacterium
CTATACTGCAATAAATGAAGCCTTAAGTGATGTTCAAACTAAGTCGCGCTTAGATGTACCTGATCATTTAAAGGATGCTCACTACAAAGGTGCTGAGGCACTTGGTCACGGTGTTGATTATGTGTACCCGCATAATTACGAAAACGATTGGTATCCACAACAATATCTACCAGATAAGTTGGTCGACACAAAGTATTTCCAGCCAAAAGGAAATTCTAAGTATGAACAACAATTAAAGGATGTCAATGAAAAATTAAAACGAAGGCAACGTGATGGACAATAAACCACTAACAATTGGCATTGAACACAACTTAGTTGAACTTGACATTAAAAAATCTCGTTTTATTGGCGAGATTTTTTTCGTAAAATCTGCGGAAGAAATCAAGCCATTAATTGAAAATGTCCGATCTGAAAATTCAAAGGCCACACATGTTACTTACGCTTATAGGGTGGGTTTCAACCAAATTCAAGAAGGAATGAGCGACGATGGTGAACCTCAAGGTACTGCAGGAAAACCGATCTTAAAAGCCATACAGGGTCGAAACTTGACTGACGTAATTGTTTTCGTAACTAGATACTTTGGCGGCATAAAACTTGGAGCCGGCGGTCTTATTCGCGCTTACTCTAATAGCGCTCTAGAAGTGATTGATAATACTGAATTAATTGAAATTAAAACGTTGACCAAAATTTCAATTAAGTTTCCTTACAGCAAAGTAAACGATATCAAATACTTTTTAGAGCAAGAAAAAATCGTAATCCTTAGTGAGAACTACAATTTACAAGTTAATTTTATTTTAGAAGTCGAAAGTTCATCAGTTTCAAATTTTCAACAAGAACTTGAAGAGAAGTTTCAAAATTCAATTCCGGTTCAAATTCTTGGAACTGATTTATCGGTTTAATCCATCATCAACTTTAAATTACCAATTTCAGCATCATAATTAGGATTGGCACCATCGTCGATAATTTCTTGATATACGAGATTTTTATTTTGATCAAAAATAAATACTGAATTTTGATCATACTGTTCATCTTCGTGATAAATATCAAAAACTTGCCCGAAGTCTTTATTGACATCACTTAATAATGTGAATTCTGTCAATTCCTCTTCCAAAGCCCAAGTCTTGATATCGGTCATTAAATTGGTGCTAATAGTTACGAAAGTGACTTCCGGTAAGTTCTTAGCTTCTTGGTTTAAACGATGACTTTGCTTAATGCTATTAGCATCAGTAATAGAACGAATGACACTAACCACCAAAAAATCATTGGGCAAATTGGTGATATCAAAGTTTTGTTCATTTTCATCAAGGACGATTGCACTAGGCATTTTCGAATTAAATTCAATCATATTGTCATTATATACGACAGATAAACTGTGAGTTTTAAGAAATAATGATTATGTCCGCCAACGACGCGTGATAGAATATAACAGAACACTTAACTGTACGAGCAACTCCAACATTCAGTTTTTGCCTTACAACCTTTGGAACGGGATTGGCGAGCTGGTGTGAAGAGCAAGCCTCTCATAAGGACGCTTGCAGCATCGCTTTGGATCCCACGTTACATTTCGGGGTCAAATACTGGCGAGTTACCAACGGCAGCCAAAGTGTTTTTTTATTACAATTTTATCGTTATGACAATTATCGGAATTCTTCTCACAATTATAGATTTAGCTTTAGGTATATTCCTCATTTTTTCTAAAACAATGAAACAAATTTCAAATTCTATTTTGATTCAAGGCATAGTTTTTACGGTTCTTGGTTTCATTAGTGCCTATTTGACTTTCGTCCATCTAAAGTGGTTCTTATTACTTTCTGCCATTATTAGTATGGTGTTAGGCTGGCTTCTGATCTACCAGAACTACCTCTATTCACTTCAAAACTCTGGTAGATGATAATTTGGGACAAAAAAAATAGCTGCTCATCGAGCAGCTATTTTTTTGTTTACTTGGTTTTTGCGTTATCAGTGATAACCTTAACGGCACGTTGAAGTTTTAGGTCGTGACTAACCATTGAAGGAGTAATCACATCTTCAAGCTTTTCCAATTCCATACCATAGGCAGTTGCGAGACGAGCATATTCGATATCAATATCTGCATCAGTGATATCGAAGTTTTCAGCATCAGCAATTGCTTGTAATACCAAAGTAGTCTTGACACGGTTTGGAGAATCCTTTTCAAATTGTTCGTGTAAGTCGTGTTCAGTTTGACCAGTCAATTGGAAATACATGTCTGGTGCAATACCTTGAGACTGAAGATTGTTAAAGAAATTTCCCATTTGACGATTAACGTCTTCTTCAATTAAATCTTGTGGCAAGTTTTCAGTATCTAATTTAGCGTTGTCAACCGCAGCTTGGATTGCGTTAGTTTCAAATTCATCTTTAGCAACTTCAGACTTTTGAGTTTGGAGACGATCTTTGATCTTTGTCTTAAGTTCTTCTAAGCTTGCAACTTGATCATCAACATCCTTGGCGAATTCATCATCGATTGCTGGAAGCTCTAACTTCTTAACTTCATGAATCTTAACTTCGAACAAAGCGTCCTTACCTGCCAAGTCTTCAGCTTGATATTGTTCTGGGAAAGTAACATTTACATTAACATCTTCACCAGCTTTGTGACCAACTAATTGATCTTCAAATCCAG
>JAISIV010000086.1 GCA_031261865.1 Lactobacillaceae bacterium
TGCACAACACAACGTCCGTAACATTGAAGGTTGGAATCAAAAGGTTGTTGAATACAATCAAACCAAAGGCCAAGCAATGCATAAGATGCCTTACATGATTGTTATCGTCGACGAGTTGGCCGATTTGATGATGACGGCTAAATCTGATGTCGAAACTGCTATCGTCCGAATTGCTCAAATGGGACGAGCGGCAGGTATTCATTTGATTCTAGCTACCCAACGTCCATCGGTTGATGTTATTACTGGTTTGATCAAAGCAAACGTTCCATCTCGTATGGCATTTGCTGTTAGTTCCGGAATTGATTCAAGAACAATCCTTGACCAAAATGGAGCAGAGAAGTTACTTGGTCGAGGGGACATGCTTTTTGCCCCAATTGGAAAAGAGCCCACTCGTATTCAAGGAGCCTTTATTCCTGATAACGATGTTATTGCAGTCACTGATTTCATCAAAGCTCAGGCTCCAGCTGAATATGATTCTAAAATGGATGTTGAAAATGAACCGGATGGTGATTTTGAAAACGGGGAAGATACTTCTGAAATGATGGAAGTTGATGCACTGTTCGATGAAGCTAAAACGTTTGTTATTCAACAAAAAAAGGCTTCTTCAAGCCTTTTGCAACGTCGTTTTAGAATTGGATACGGTCGAGCTGCCAGAATCATTGATGAATTAGAAGCAGCTGGTATCGTCGGTCCTCAAGATGGATCTAGACCTCGTGAAATTTTAGTTGGGTTAGATGCTAGTCCAACAGATGGAGAGATCTAAGCGTCTGCAACACTAAAGTAAATATCATAATAAACCCAAGAACGAAACTGACGATGATTTTTGCATAGTCACTTCCGTTCTTTTTTGGTTCTGGGGTTAGGCGATGACGTTGTTCTTGAAGACGTTCTTCAATATTGTCTTCGATCTTCTTATTTGGATCATCCGCTGCAATTTGGATTACCGGGATTTCTTCTTTTGAATTTCCATATTCGCGTTTGTTAGTATCTGCCATAAACAAAATTTTAACGTATTCTTATATAGATGTTGTTTTTGATTTTATACATTCTAATTTTGTTCACGATTGTCTTGGCATATTTTCGGTTTCGGGCCACAAAAAAAATCAGCAATTCGAATCGATTGTTTGCTTTTTCATTGATGACAAATCTCCCATTTCTGTTAATTGTCTGGCAACTGCAAAATATTCTTCTGTCTTTCAACTACACTCTGATTGGTTTGTTGTTATGGCTAGTAGTCGTGACAATTTTCTTCTTTGTGGCCGCATTATTTGGCACTGATAAAAAGGATTTTATCAATTCTTGGAAGTTCGTAACTTACTCGACATCGCTGGTTTTAATCGGTAGTACGGTAGCGATAATCCTAGTCAAATTTATATAGTCGACGCTTACTTAATGTAAGCGTTTTTAGTTACGAAAATAAATTTTTAAGCGTATAATTTTTCTCAGTCTTAAAAATTAAAAAGGAGAAAAATATGTCTATTTTAAAGCCATATATTAAAAAATATTGGTATTTAGTTGTTGTTGCAGTCATTGCTGTTTCGTTTTCAGCACTTGCAGCTTTATGGCAACCACAACTTTTATCAAAGGTCATCACCGCTATTAATGACAAAAATATGGACAAAGTAACCGAGTACGGTTGGCAACTTGTTGCTATTGCCATCGGAGGACTTGTCCTAGGTGTTGTAAACGCATTTTTCGCCGCTCGCTTTTCTCAAAACGTAGCCGCTGATGTTCGTGAAAATACTTATAAAAAAATTCAGGGATTTTCGTTTGCAAATATCGAAAAGTTCTCAGCCGGTAATCTAGTTGTTCGCATGACCAACGATGTCCAACAGGTACAGAACCTTTCAATGTTGATCTTGCAAAATATTTTCCGTATTCCAGTTCTTTTAATTGGTGGAATTATTTTGTCAGTTCAAGCCATTCACCAACTTTGGTGGGTGATTGTGGTTATGTTTGTTTTGATTTTGATTATTCTTGGCGCAATCTTCCCTCAAATGGGTAAGCGTTTTGGAATGATGCAACGTTTTATCGATGCCATCAACACCAAAGCCAAGGAAAACCTTCAGGGTGTCCGCGTAGTTAAGTCATTTAACCAACAGGAAAATCAAGAAAAATCGTTCAATGAAACTTCCGATGATATGACTAAGCTCAATATTGGTATCGGATATCTTTTTGCGATTGTTATGCCAGCGTTCATGTTTATTGGTCAAGGATTAGTTTCTTTGTCCATTTATTTGGTGGCTAAAATCACTGAAACTGATCCTGATATGAAAATGGTTGCAAACATCACTTCATTCACTCAATACCTCATGCAAATCATGTTTGCTTTGATTATTGGTGGAGTTTCTATTACCTTCGCTTCTCGTGGAATGGTATCTCTCGGGCGTATTAAAGAAGTCTTGGACACCGAAAATGATCTTGTATTTAAAGATGTACCCGAAGAGAATTTAGATGGTTCCGTTGAATTCAACGATGTCACTTTTGAATACCCAACAGATGAAGAACCAACACTAAGAAACGTCACTTTCTCAATTAAGTCTGGAGAAACGATTGGAATTGTTGGCGCGACTGGAGCAGGTAAGTCTTCTTTGTCTCAACTTATCCCTCGTTTATTTGACCCTCAAAGTGGTTCTATTAAGGTTGGAGGTGTTGATTTGCGCGACGTTAACGAAAGCTCATTGCGAAAAGCCGTTAAGTTAGTTTCTCAAAAAGCAACTTTGTTCTCAGGTACGATTGCTGAAAACTTACGTCAAGGTAAGCCAGATGCAACTCTTGAAGATTTGAAATGGGCAGCTGATATTGCTCAAGCCTCTGAATTTATCGAAAAGTACCCTGATACATATGATCACGAAGTTGAAGAACGTTCTGCTAATTTCTCTGGTGGACAAAAACAACGTATCTCAATTGCTCGTGGCTTAATCGGGCGCCCAAGTATCCTTATTTTGGATGATTCTACTTCGGCTCTTGATGCTCGTTCTGAAAAGTTAGTTCAAGAAGGATTGGCTACTCAATTAAAGGGAACTACTGTCATCACAATTGCTGAAAAAATCAGTTCTGTTATTAATGCCAACCGCATAATTGTTATGGAAAACGGAACTATTGAGAGCATCGGAACCCATAAACAACTTCTTAAAAAGTCAAAGACTTATAAAGAAATTTACGAAACACAAAAAGCACAGGAGGATAAGTAATGAAATCATTTAATAAATCAGTTAAATTTTTCGCACATTATCTTGGCCGTTATTGGTTCGCTTTAATTGTCATCCTAGTGCTCACAATCGCACAAACCTACATGCAGGTTCATGCTCCTGTTTACATGGGTAATGCAATTAATGATTTGATTTACCACAATACTGCCGGTGAAATTACAAAGCATCTAACTGTCACTCTCCCAACTGGTGGGACTATGAAGTTGACTTTTGCTCAAGCCGTAGAAGCTGCCGTGCAAAACAATACCTTAACTAAATCAATTGCAAAAGTTGTTCTAGATAATCAAACGTTAAGCACCTTCTACAAAGATATTCTTGCCTTTGTCGGTTTCTTAGGTGCAATGATGGTAATTCAGTTTATCAATGCGATTATTCAAGCTATCGTTGCCCCAAAATCTGTCAACAACATGCGTAAAGGTTTGTTTGCTAAGATGCAACGTATGACAGTCAAATATTTTGATAGTCATCAAGATGGAGACATCTTGGCTCGCTTTACTTCTGATTTGGATAACATTTTCAATGCCATGAACCAAGCGATTTTCCAAGCCTTCGCACAAGTTGTCCTAATTATTGGAATTATCTGGCAAATGTTCAATGAATCTTCTAAGATGGCATGGGTAACAATTGCTTCAACACCTGTTGCAATTGTGATTGCTGTTCTCATCATGCGTTTGTCTTCTAAATACATCAACGCTCAACAATCTGAAGTTGGTGAATTAAACGGATATATT
The DNA here is from genome assembly GCA_031261865.1 of Lactobacillaceae bacterium. Classification (GTDB taxonomy): domain Bacteria; phylum Bacillota; class Bacilli; order Lactobacillales; family Lactobacillaceae; genus Oenococcus. Next base: position 3,944 of record JAISIV010000086.1, read on the forward strand.
AATGAACAGATTAATGGTGAAAAGATTCTTATCACTTATGGTCAACAGGCAAAATCAGTTGATGGATTTGAACCTTTAAACAAAAAAGTTCGTCAATCAACTTTTAAGGGTCAGTTCTGGTCATCTGTTTTGTTCCCAATTATGCAAGGTATGTCTCTTGTTAATACTGCCATTGTTATCTTCTATGGTGCATGGGCCGTTTTGAACAATTCTGTTGATGGAATTACAATCGGTTTGATTGTGACATTTATGAGTTTCTCAATTCAGTACTATCAACCAATTACCCAAATTACTTCCACTTATAACCAAATGCAATTGGCTTTCACTGGGGCTGCTCGTATCAATGAAATTCACGACCAAGCTGATGAAGTTTCTCCAAAAGACGGGAAAATCATCAATGGTGTTGAAGCTTCAGTTGAACTAAAAGATGTTCATTTTGGTTATAATGAAGATAAGGAAATTCTTCACGGCATCAATGCGACTGTTGAAAAAGGACACATGGTGGCCCTTGTTGGACCAACTGGTTCTGGTAAAACTACTGTTATGAATCTTTTGAATCGATTCTACGACGTTAACTCTGGTTCAGTTGAATTTGACGGCGTTGACGTTCGTGATATTGATTTGGTAAATCTTCGAAACAATGTGGGAATTGTCCTTCAAGACTCAGTGCTTTTCTCCGGTACAGTTCGCGACAATATCGCCTTCGGTAAGCCAGATGCAACCGATGAAGAAGTTATCGCTGCTGCAAAACAAGCAAATATTCATGAAGTCATTGAAAATTTGCCTGACCGTTATGACACTAAAGTTAGCGATGAAAATTCTGTCTTTTCTACGGGACAAAAACAATTGCTTTCGATTGCTAGAACGATTTTGACCGATCCACAACTTTTGATTTTAGACGAGGCTACAAGTAACGTTGATACCGTTACCGAAGCACGTATTCAAAAAGCTATGGATAATGTTTTGCACGGGCGCACTAGTTTCGTTATCGCGCACCGTTTGAAAACAATTCTTGGTGCTGATAAGATTATCGTTCTAAAAGATGGTGAAATTATCGAACAGGGAACACACGCTCAATTGATGAAAAAGAAGAACGGTTTCTACCGAGAACTTTACACCAATCAAACTGTGTTTGAATAATTCTGAACGAGCTTCTTAATTAAGAAGCTCGTTTTTTTTGACAATTTTATGGTGATAAATTTAATTCTCAAATTAGTACCGCCGTGTATTAATTTTAAAATAAAGTTTTTTAGAGTGCGCCCACGATCTTGGAAATATCTGTCTACTATCTTTAAACCATCATTTTTAAATGCCATACGTACAATTTTTTTTGAAGGGATTTTTATGAGATAATTATTTTCACACTTATGAGCCCACTGATTTTAATCATCGTAGTTATCTTTCTGTTAAGTATCATAGCCGCGGCTATCGACTCCAACAATAAGAAAAAAGCTATTTTACTTTCTCAAAAAAACTTTGTTGGTGAAGAAGAACAATTGGCAAAAGATTTTGATAAATCGATTATTGAAACTCCGAAGAGTAGGGATTTAATAACGACTGTCAAGATCCTTGTTAATGTCGGATTGTTTGTATGGGGTGCTGCAATTGTCATTTCCGCTCTTTCTATGCTTCGAAAAAACGGTTGGTTTTCTTTGTATATTTTTATTGCAGGAACTTTGATGTTGATTATTGCAGCAGTTTTTTCGTATCTCTGGATTGCTCTGAATGAGAATCTTATGATTTTGGTTCAAAATCAGGTTTCAGTAGCCACTGAACAAGCAAAACAGTATGATCTTCTGAATGATAAACTGGTCGATCTAATCGAATTGCAAGTAGAAAACAATAAGGATGCCAAAAGGACAGCGGATTTTTGGCAGAATATAATCAATAAATAGATGTCACTGGAAGTTAAAAATAACTCAAAAAACAATAGGATTACCGAGAATCTTAATACCGCAATTGTCATTTTAGTCGTTACAACCATTATTGCTGGCATTTTTGTTTCAATCTCTCTCGTCAACCAAGGCAATGAACGTAGCGAACGAATTAAATTACAAGCCGAAAAGCAATCAATTAGCATTTCTAAAAGTGAAAAAGAAGAAAGTAGTAAGATTGCTTCAAGTGAATCCGCAGCAAGCGTTTCAAGTCAAATAGCTGAAAATAAGGCGGCCGAACAAAGTTTAGCAATTACCTTACACAGTCAGGCTGAGGCGATAGGTGATGAGACGAATTCATACACTTCCAATGGAACTATGATTCCCTCGGAAGTACAAGGGGTTTGGTACTACAAAGTTTGGACCGGCAGGATTCACGACGAAAGCTATCAAAGATTAACCATTACAAATAACACCATCACACTCGACGATCTTGATTCAAATTTAAATGTAACATCATACGGAAGCCAAATTTCAATTTCCAAAGGTATTAGTAGAAAAGGAATCTTCCATGATGGCGGAACAGTGTGGAATTTGAATGGCGCGGCATACGTTGGTTTGGTTGCCGGATACTCTGGAGAAAAGGAATTAAGATATGCGGCCTCTGCCACGGATAATGATATTGCCAACACTTTCACATTAGACAATCCCAGCGATTTCGTTCAATCACCATAGAAGACTGAAAAATAGAATAAACAGTCATTTTGAAGGTTCATCAAAGTTTTAAAAAAAAAAATTTTTTTCGTTAAAGCGTAAAGAATTTCCACTTCAAAAAAAAAAAAAAAAACGATGTTGATGTCTCAGGTTCTGATTTTTGTGCATTAACTCTGGAATTAGTTTTCTAGTGAATCCAATAATCATCATAAGTTTACGCACAACTTTAATCGTTGTGGCAATCAACTGTGTTAGCGCCTTGATAAAACGCCTCTAAACCACTAAAATTGTTTAAGTAGAATTCTTAATTAAGGAGATAGATATGTCAGGTCACAGTAAATGGCACAACATACAAGGTCGTAAAAACGCCCAAGATGCCAAACGTGGAAAAATATTCCAAAAAATTTCTCATGATTTGTATACCGCAGCAAAAGCTGGTGGTGCAGATCCAGATTCAAATGCTTCATTACGTTTAGTAATGGAAAAAGCAAAAGCCGCTAACATGCCAAAGGAAAACGTTCAACGCGCACTTGACCGTGCTACTGGAGCTGGTGGAGCAAAGTTCGAAGAACTTACTTATGAAGGTTACGGTCCTGCTGGAGTTGCAGTTTTAGTTGAAGCTTCGACTGACAACGTTAACCGTACTGCTGGTTCAGTTCGTAACTCGTTTACTCACCATGGTGGATCACTTGGTACAAGTGGTTCAGTGTCTTTCCAATTTGATCGACGTGGATACTTAGCTATCGACCGCAGTAATTTCCCTGATATCAGTGAAGATCAAATCATGGAAGATGCTCTTGAAGCCGGTGCCGAAGATATTCAAGTTGCTGATGCAGTATTTGAAATCTATACCGCTCCAAATGACTTCCAAACAGTTGAATCAGCGTTATCTGAAAAAGGATACGAATTCGATGAAGCTGAAGTAACTATGATTGCGCAAAATCCGATGGAAGACCTTCCTGAAGATGCACAAGAAAAGCTCGACAAGATGATTGACGAACTTGAAGAAAATGATGATGTTCTAGCTGTTTATACAACTGCTGACTAATAAAAACACCTCCGAGAAAATTTCTTCGGAGGTGTTTTTTATTTAACTTTTGTTTCTTTTGGATTTTCTAACTCATGGTAAGTCTTTTCATATTTTGAAAGACGATTACCATCAACGAAAACTATCCGATCTACAACTGCTTTAGTCTTTACTCGATACTTAGGAGTAGAACTTTCAAACAATGCGTAGAAACGGTTTTTATTCTTATCGTAAGCAACTGACTCTAGATATGGAGGCAAAGTGACATATTTTCCATCGTATAAATTATCGTCTCCGAAGATTGCATATCTAATTAACTTCGAATTACGGTTACCAAATGATGAAGTCATCAGAACGTTTGTATCAGTAGCTGATATTCCTTGTAACTGAGGAACCGCTTCCAATTGAAGATTTGCCTTTGAAACTGAACCATCCAAATCTCCAACAGATTTACCAAGAAGAAGTTGGCCATCAGCGGTTCTTTGAAGCTTGAATTTTTGGATATAACCTTGTTTCTTTGCATCAAAGTAGCCAACCCACAAATCATCGTTATGGAAAGTAATTGTTGATGCACGTTTGATTGAAGTGAGTACGAAACCAGTATCGAACTTAGCCGCTTTGTGTGAATTGATATCGTAATCGGCAATTGTCTTATCTGACATACCGAGAAGTACGGCAAATTTGTCTTCATAACCTGCTGCCCAAAGCATTTTAGACTTAGGGTCATAAGCAAGACCGCCAGTGTGAGCATGATCAGGTAGGACGATTGTTTTTACGTATTTTCCTGAATTCTTATCAACGACATAAATCACTGAAAGGACTTTTTTATCATCATCATAAGCTGAAATGAAAATGTATTTGTCGCTTACAGCAATCCCTTGAGGATCCAAGCCCTTTGACTTAATCATCTTCAAATTTGTTAAGTCAGTCGCTTTTTTTGGAATTTCCAAAGACCAGGCACCTTGAATTCCAGGAACTGCTGTACTTTGTTCTAGTCCGTCTTTGAAAGCAGGGTACTTACTCATTCTTTTTAAGAATTCTTTATCTGAATAAAGAGGTTCTTGAGACGCCTCGCCTTTTTTGTATTTACTTGTTGTTTGAAAACGGCCGAATTGGTTTGGGAACAAGAATTGTTGAACCCCAACTGCTGCAACAACTATTACGACCAAAACGGCAATTAACCATTTGTATTTCTTTTTCATAAAAACTCCTCTAAAAATTCTTTCAGACCTCTATTTTAAACGTAAAACCTACATAAATTTCATATAATCAAAACAGTGCTTAGTTCGACTCAAAAAATTCTAGATAGTTTTCAAAATGGACGAAAAACCAATTTGAGAGATGATTTATTTTCGGCAATCGAAAGTCTAATTCTGTCGGGACAGTTAATCGAGGGCCAGAGAATTAATGAACTTGAAATAACTAAGCAGTTGGGTATTTCAAGGACTCCACTTCGGCAGGCCGTACAAAAATTAGTGCAAGAGGATCTGATTAAAGTTGTCCCAAATGTTGGGAATGTCGTCCAAACTAATTCCAGACAAGATTTTATGGAAATTGGTTTGATTCGAAAGAATTTATGGCCTGAGGTTTTCCTGCAAGCTTCTCAAAAAATGACAATTGAAGATTTTGAAGACCTCGATCAACTATTTCAATTAATTGATACGGTTTACAAAGAAGATGATATTTCAGCAGCAGGCGATCTCTTGAATCAACTTTATAGTGATGTGTTGGCTTTTGCGCAACTTTCCCGAATTTCCAGCGTGTTAAATCAGACTAATTCTGCTAGCTCTAAAATGGTTGACAACACTTTTAAAGATGAAGACAATGCCAGAAAAGTCCTAAAAAGATTCAAGACCATTTCAAACAAAATGAGGAAACAAGAAGAAGATTTGAAACAATTGGTTAGTCAACAAACCCAGGATGAGTACAGCTGGTATATAGAATCGCTTTCAGAAAAGGACACCAGATGGAACAAAAGATATTAAATAGATTGATAGAAGAGAGTTTGGTAGATAATCAAATATTATTTGGTTTTCACGATGCTGGTATTAACGTAGATTTTGAAGAGCTTTATTCAGTTGCCACTCAGAATTCTGGTTTGAATCCGTCGAAATTTGCTGAAGCCTTGTCTTTGCCAGATAAAGATTTAGTGGAGGTTATCGTTGTTCTGCTAGGAAAACTAGATGGCATTCCAAATAATTTGTTTAAAACTGTCGACTTATTCCAATCGGATTTGCATCCGATGGTTTTACAACAAATTCCATACATTAGGGAATTCGCCCTTCCATTTTTGGAATCGACCAAAACCTGGGACGGATTTAGAAAATATCTCTTACTCTCGATTGGTTTAATTAGCATTTCACCTAATTCCAATCAGGAAATAAAGGATGAGGCTGGTCAAGCTTTTGATTCGACACCGTCTCTAGATCAGATTCATCAAAAATTTCAACCGTATCAAGCAATACTAAAAACTGATTTATTTATCCAAGATGTTTTAGTTGCTACGATTTTATTAAAAAAATACACAGAGTTATTTGAACTCACACAGGAGGAAGAAAGATGAGAATTTTAGTTGCGGGCGCCTCAGGCCGCGTGGGGACGATGCTAACGAACAAATTAGCCGCTTTAGGGCACGAAGTGTTTGCAGGAACTCGACACGTCGACGATTTATTCGACGAAGGCGTTCAAATTGTCGATTTAGATTTGACTCTTAGCCAAACAGAAATAAATAAGTTGATTGATAGCTTAAATTTGGATGCTATTTACTTTACTGCTGGTTCACGAGGTAAGAATTTGTTAGCCGTGGATGCTTTTGGAGCAGTTAAGTTAATTAATGCTGCTGAGGTTTATGACATCAAGCGTTTTATTATGCTTAGCGCTCTTAATGCCACACAACCTGATCTGTGGACGGGAGAATTGAACGATTACTACATAGCTAAATTTTTCGCCGATAAATGGTTAATGGACGAAGTTGATTTAAACTACACGATTTTACAACCAGCTGGGATTACCGATGAAGAAGAAACTGACTTAGTTTCATTAGGTCAGACAACATCTAAAAACAATTCGGCGGCAAACATCGCTGAAACTTTATCTAAACTTTTAGAAGCTCCAAACGCGATTAAAAAAGTTATCAAGATGAGTGATGGAATAACACCTGTGGAGCAAGCAATTTCGAATTTAGTTTGACAATATTAAAAATTAGGTCTATATTATTTTCAATCGAAAATCAAACAAGTAGAACAAGAAAGTAGTTTGAAAAGTTTAGTCTAGAAAGTTACCGGTTGATGAAAGGTAGCCGGAAACTTCAAATGAAAATGACTTGTGATTGGTTATGGTGAACAG
>JAISIV010000009.1 GCA_031261865.1 Lactobacillaceae bacterium
ATTATCTTTTTCAAAACATGCTGGTTCTATACATATTCCAATAAATACTGATAGAGGTGTCATTTGTCGCACATAAACCACATTCTACAATAAAATGTAAGCGGTTACAATGTTTGAAATCTGGTGGTTTAAAAAAAGCCTGGTCAACTAGGCGTTTGCATGGATATATCTTTTACTTGAAAAAGATTCCCCAAAGGCTATTAAAAGCAGAATTGAAAGCGTTCTTGAAATTTTCCAGGGATTGATTCCAAGTATCAGTTGATTTAATTTGAACCTGACGCCAATTTGCATCAAATTGGTAAGCAATTTGAATAACAACCACGGGAATCAACCAAAACCCAATTGCGATAAAGAGAATGATGAAAGTCGATTTATTGATTTTCTTTTGAAAAATTCGAACAATAAACCAAATCGCAAATCCAAACCCGATAAAAGCAATAGCATTAAGCATGACGGACCTTCTTTCTAATTTTGACAATTAAAACGATGTCAGCCACGATTGTGAGCAACGATAAGAAAATGAAAATCCAATTTAGCGGGCTGGGCTTTTCCGGCATTGCATTCAAAAAAGCGAGGGCGACAATTAGGACGGCAACTTGAACATGACGCATTTTATGCATATTTAAATAACCGACAAACTCACGAATGTAAGCAGTGGTTCGATAATAAAAAGGTGTGTACGCGCCAAAACCATTAACTTGATTGAGTTTTAAATCTTTAGCTAATAGAGCGGCTCGAAAGACATGATATTCAGAAGTAACGAAATCAAAATCGTCACCAATAATCTCCGCACTGTATTTCAAGTTTTGATAGGTATTCCTGGATCTTTCTTCAGTTAAAACAATCGTATCGACCAAATGATTATCGTAAGCGTATTCTTTCATTGCTTGAGCTTCTGGAATCGCTTCATCGGGACCTTGTCCGCCAGACATTAGTATTGTTTTAGCATTTGATTCTTTGTATACTTGAACGCCTTTTCTAATTCTGTTAGCAAGCAAACGTCCGACTTTGTGGCCTTGAATTAGTCCACCACCGAGAACAATTATTTTTGTAGGAGATTTTTTTGATCGAGTTTTTTTATAAATTAGCGTTGATGTTAAATAATTTGCGAAGACAACACCAAAATAGAACAGAAGCAAATTAAAAGGAGAAATGAAGTCTCTGACAATAGCTGGCAAAAAGTTTGAAAGAATTTGAAGTAGCAATAATGCAAGCAAGGCTATAAAAGCAATCGGAGTCAACAAATTGCCAAAGGTATGCGCTTCTTTTTGCCAAAGTTTTATCGAATTGATAATGATACCCGCAACAACGGCGAGGGCAGCGATTGCGATAATTGCAAGAAAAATAATTGTTTCGAAGACGACAAAAGGGAGCGCTTTTTGTTCGAACCAAATAAGAATAATAATATTGATGCCGATAATTCCAAAAAAGATGGCTGAATTTAAGTAAAAGCCAATTCGTGTAGTACGCGGATCTCTTTTGATTTGTCGCCACAAAAGAAAAATGAAAATTAAAGCGACTAAGGCTGCTCCGTAAATAAGAGCATTAGAGAGCGTATTTAGAGCCAAGTTTCTAAAGAAATTTTCCATTCAATAATTATAAATGGCTGGACTTTAAGTTTTTTATCGTTAAGATTTACTTTGCTTTTGAACCAAAACTTCTGAGTAGTTGTAATCAATACCAGCATCTTTGGCGTCAGAAATTGGTGCGCCGACTGCGACTAAGGTTGCTGCTGCCATAGTTGTGATAAAAATTTTTAATGCCTTCATAAGTATTCCCTCTTTATTTGATGTTTATATAATCGGTGATTGAAATTAATTAAAGATAAACATCAGATTAAGCGAGAATTAAAAAACTCAAAATCCTTGGGAGGACTTTTGAGTCAACATTATTTGGACAATAATTGATGTTCAAGTAAATACTCTCTAGCAACCTTGGAAGCTTTTTGGTGTTTGATAGTAACTTGGTAATTCATTTCAATCATTTGGGTATTGGTAATTTTATTCGATAGTTTTTCAAGCGACTCTTTAATTTCAGGATATTTTTCTAGTATTTTTGGGTTTATTAAAGGCGCGCCTTGATATGGTGGGAAGAATAATTTGTCATCCTGCAGACTCACCAAATTGTATTCCTTTAATTGTGGGTCGGTTGTGTAAGCATCTGTGGCGCTCACTTGATTATTTTTAACAGCCTCATACCTAAGACTTGATTCCATCATTGAAACTTGCTTGAAGTTTAAACCATATGCTTGTTGTAATCCAGGATATCCATCGGGCAACTTATAAAAATCAGGATCAAAACCGGCAGTTAATAGTGACGATACTTTAGTTAAATCAGAAGTAGTTTTTAGCTTATATCTCGTGGCAGTCTGTTTTGTGACAGCAATAGCGTAAGTGTTTTGGTACTTCATAGGTTCTAGATAAATCAAATTGTCTTGTTTTTTAATCAAATCCCTCGCCTTTATGTAAGCAGTTTTAGGATTATGCGGAATAGAGTCAGTTTTTACAAGTGTCTGCAAAACGGTTCCGGTGAACTCCGGATAGATATCAATTTGATTCGACTTCAAGGCTTTATAAAGAAATGAGGTCCCACCAAAATTGGGTTTTAATTCAACTTTTAGACTCGGCCTGTCTTGTTCGATCAAATCCTTGTACATATTAATCAGAATTTCTGGTTCACCGCCTAGTTTACCGGCAATGACTATTTTCCCTTGAGGTTGAGACAATGAGGAAATACCGAAACCGCCAGCAATTAAAACAATGAAAACGGAAAGCAATATACCAATTTTTCTAAGTGAAAGTTCAGAAATAACCTGAATAAGAGCAGAAAAAATCAGTGCTAATGCTGCTGATAAAATGGCTCCTAATAAAAGTTCGGCGTTATTATTTGTCTGAATACCAAGCATGATGAACGTTCCTAGCCCACCGCCACCAATTAAGGCAGCTAAAGTAGCAGTCCCAATAATCATGACCATGGCAATGCGAATTCCAGACATAATCATCGGCATAGCCAATGGCAATTGAACCTTGAAAAGTTTGAAACCTTTTGTCAAACCAAAAGCATCCGCTGCTTCATTAAGACTAGGATCAATTTCCGTTAAACCAGAATATGTGTTTTGAAAAATGGGCATAATGGCATACATAACCAGAGCAATTATGGCTGGAAGTGTGCCAATGCCAACAAACGGAATCAGGAATCCTAGAATAGCAAGGCTAGGTAATGTTTGGATGATTCCGGCAACTTGTAAGACAAATTCGCCCGCTTTTCGACGGTTCATTAAAACGATTGCTAGCGGTATAGCGATGGCTGCAGCAATTATTAATGAGACAATCGACAAAAATATATGCTGTTCTAAAGCGGCCAGGATATCAGATCTTTGAGTGGAGAGTATATGAATTAATTCTTTAAGCATAATCATTACATTGAAGCCAAAAACTTCAAAAAATCCTCTCTAGTAATTTCAACATTCCCCGTCAGAACAACGGATTCTTTGGTGGTTAAGAGCTCAGCTAGTCTGTTAATTGATTCGTCTTTAGACACCAGACTCATCACCTGGCGGAGCTGAGTCTGGTCAACTAACTCTTTAGCCAAGTCGACTTTATTTTTTGAGTTTGTTGAGTGATAAAAACCAGCGTCAATTACATTTTTAATTGTGGTTTTTGGTTGTTCAATAAAAAATGACGCCACTAAATCATTGGCCGGTTTTGTTGTAATTTCAGAAGGCTTGCCTACTTGCTGTAACTTTCCGTGATACATAACGCCGATTCGATTGCCGAGTCTTATGGCTTCGTTCATATCGTGGGTGACAAACAGAATGGTTGTGTTAGTTTGGTGATGTAAATCTAAAACTAAGTCTTGCAGTTGTTTTCGGGACAATGGATCAAGCGCACTGAATGGTTCGTCCATTAAAATAATGTCTTGTTCAGCGGCCAA
>JAISIV010000084.1 GCA_031261865.1 Lactobacillaceae bacterium
ATCATTCTCTTGGCAAAGAGTTATTAGCAAGTGGTGTTATTACTGAAGACCAAGTTGATAAAGTTCCGAAAGGAAACGCTATTACAAGGTATTTTGGCTCAAGAGGCGAGGTTGAATTAGATTTCAATCAAATTGAAGTTTCAAATGGTGATATTTTGATGCTCGCTACCGATGGCTTAAACAAAGAAGTTGATGAAGGTAAAATAAATCAGATTTTGAACGACTCGAATATTTCTTTGGGCGAAATGAGTGCCAAATTAATTAATTTGGCCAATGAACTAAGTGGTTTTGATAACGTGACAGTCTTGTTAATGTCACAATTTTCGGAGGAAGACTGATGAATCCAGGAACAGTTTTTGCAAATCGATATTTAATTAAGCGTCCATTGGGTGAAGGTGGGATGGCCAATGTTTATTTGGCTGAAGATTTATCGACAAATCAACAAGTTGCAATCAAGACCCTTCGTTTAGATCTTCAAGAGAATCCAGACTTCGTTCGCCGATTTCAAAGAGAAGCCCAATCAGCCAGTCGACTAATTCATCCTAATATTGTTCAAGTTTATGATTCCGGAAATTATGAAGGCACGCAATATTTGGTCATGGAGTATGTTGAGGGAATTGATTTAAAAACTTATATCAAAAAGTTTTTCCCAATTCCTTATGCTCAGGTTGTTAATATCATGGAGCAAATTTTGTCGGCAGTGTCGATGGCCCATAACCATGGAATTGTCCACCGAGATTTGAAACCACAAAATATCTTGATCGATAGCCAAGGCATGGTGAAAATCACAGACTTTGGAATTGCAGTTGCTAGAAGTGAATTTGGAATGACTCAAACTAATACTGTTTTGGGAACGATTCACTATCTTTCTCCAGAACAAGTAAGAGGTGGCACAACTAGTAATAAATCCGACATTTATTCACTTGGAATAATTTTGTATGAGATGTTGGCTGGACGAGTTCCTTATGAAGGTGAGAATGCTGTTCAAATAGCAATGAAGCATTCTAATGACGAAATTCCGCCACTTAGAAATATAGATCCTAATGTTCCTCAACCGCTAGAAAACGTCATTATTCGAGCAACCGCTAAAAACCCTGATAATCGTTATCTCACTGCTGAAGATATGGCTAATGATCTAAGAACTGTCCTTAGTCCAGAACGCGCAGCTGAAACAAGATTAAAGTTCTTGAATAACGATATGGAAGTAACGAAAGCAATCCCCGTTTCTGAACTTCGACAATCAATGCGTACGGGATTAGCTGAAGAAGCGCCACAAGAAATATCGAATAAATCCAAAACCGTTAGCGGGAATAGGAATAACCAAAGACGTAAGAGGGGTTCTAAAATGAGTAAACGAAACAAAATCATCGCTATCGTCGTCGGAGGGTTGTTGCTCTTAGGTATAGCAGCTATTGCCGCTAATATGTTTGGACCAAAATATATAACTTTGGACAACTACACCAATAAATCTCAAGCAAGTGTCCAAAAGGTCTTAGTCCAAAACGGACTAAAAGTCGGAACAGTATCAAAAACGACCTCAAAAACGATTAAAAAAGGTTATGTCATTTCCACTGATCCTAAAGCTGGTAAGCGTCTTAAAAAAGGTGCAACCGTTAACTTAGTGGTTTCAAATGGAAATAAGAAAGTTGCCTTTGGGAATTATATTGGTGGTGTCTATACACAAGTCAAACGCGTTCTTGAAAATCAGGGCTATACCGTCAAAAAAACTGAGGAATATTCTGATTCAGTCCCAGAAGGCTCAATCATTTCTCAATCAATTGATGAAACTAAAAAAGTTGATCCCAAGAAAACAACGGTTGAATTCGTTGTTTCGAAGGGAACAGAAGTTAAAAAAGTCGCCTTTGGTAACTATGAAGGAATGGTTTATTCAGAAGTCCGCCAAGCTCTAGAAGGTCAAGGCTACACTGTACTTTCAAGTAAAGATTATTCCGATACTGTCGCTGAAGGTTCAATTATTTCTCAATCGATTACTGAAGGAACTGAAGTTGATCCAAAATCGACTACTGTAACTTTCGTAGTGTCACAAGGTGCGGAACCTCAATCCTCGAGTTCGTCATCATCGAGTTCTTCATCAACTCCAACTCCGACGCCAGCTGCAAAAACAATCACTGTTCCGAATTTTCCAGGTGTTGAACTCTATCAAACTTGGGGTGACCAAAACGGAGTAACAATCGTGACCAATCCAACTAATGCCCAAGGAGATTGGAATGTCACAGGCGTTGATAAAACAACTGTTGAAGTCGGCGGTACTGTCACAGTAACAGCTGCATCACCACATTAATATAAACAATCAGGAGATAAACATGAATGAAGTAATAGTAGCGCCATCAGTTTTGGCGGCCGATTATATGAATCTTGAAAAGGACATGAAGCTAATCGAAACGTCACCTGCGAAGTATGTTCATATTGATATTATGGACGGTAGTTTTGTACCGGCAATTGCTTATGGTGCTGATTGGATTCCCGGCTTCAAAAAAGTTTCAAAAGATTTGGTCATGGATGTTCATTTGATGGCCGTTAATCCGGAAAATAAAATTCCTAGCCTAATTGAAGCTGGTGCTGACATCATCGGGATTCACGTTGAAGCCACTCCACATATTCACCGAGCACTTCAAATGATTAAAGCGGCTGGAATCAAAGCCGAAGTTGTTTTAAATCCAGGAACGCCGGTTTCTATGATTGAACCCGTTTTGGGATTGGTTGATCAGGTACTTGTCATGACTGTGAATCCAGGCTTCGGTGGACAAAAATTCTTACCGGAGACGCTTTCTAAAATTTCTCAAATTCGAGCTATCGAAAAATTAAATGGTTACAGTTTTGATATCGAAGTTGATGGTGGAATTAATTCAGATACTGCTAAATTAGCTAACGAAGCTGGTGCTAACGTCTTTGTTGCCGGCTCTTATGTTTTTGGTTCTGACGATCCAATGAAGGCAATCGAAAGTATTTACGCTTTAAATGAAAATAATTAATGTAATGGCTGGTGGTCCATCCCTGAATCTACCTATAGGGTGGCAACAAACCGAGGGGAATTGGATAGGTGCCGACCATGGAAACATTACGTTATTAAATGCAGGAATCACCCCAGATATTGCTGTGGGTGATTTTGACTCTTTAAGTAAGGATGAAAAATTTTCAGCTTCAAGAATTATTTCGGTAGATGCAATTAAAGACGATACCGATACTGAATTAGCTATCAGACTAGCCGGCGAAGAAAAACCGGATCAAATAAATATTTTCGGCGCTACCGGTGGACGTCTAGACCATGAGATGGTTAATTTATTTTTTGTCCTAAGAGATGATTTCGCGAATTTATTAGACAAAATTAAAATTATTGACTACAAAAACATAATTAACTTTACTGATAGTTCTAGACCTATCGATTTCCTTGAGGGATATAAGTACGTATCTTTTATGAATATGACGGCCGTAAAGAATCTCTCAATTTTGGGGGCCAAATATCAATTAGAACATTTCAACTCAGCTGTCCCAAGAATGTTCTCTTCAAATGAATTTGTAAATGGCAATCCTATTTCTCTGGAGTTTGAAAGTGGAGTTCTTATGTTTATCTACTCGAAGGATTAACTAGTCAATGAGGAAGATTTCTGATATAGTAGTAGGAGTTGTTTTAAGGAGGACGCTATGGCTAAAGATGCAATTACTGGTGCACATACTGGTTTTGGTAACAATCGTTCACACGCCTTGAATTCAAGTCGTCGTTCATGGAAGCCAAATCTTCAAAAGGTTACTGTTAAGATTAATGGTCAAGGACCTCAAAAAGTTTACTTAACTGCTCGCACTTTGAAGGCTGGTCTTAAGAACGGTTCTATCGAACGCGTATAATCAACATTTCGTTGACCGCACAATATAAATTTAACCGCTATTAAGCGGTTTTTTTATTTCACAAATGTGCCCGTTTGACCTGATAAAATATTAAGCAGAGGTTATTTATGGCTTTAAGTATGAAAACAAATAATGGAAATTTAAGCATTGATGATGATGTAGTTGTAACTGTAATCGGTGTTGCCGCTACTGAAAGCTTCGGTGTCGTTGGTATGGTCAGTAAAACGCTAACTAGTACTGCTTTTGAAATCTTGAACCGTCAAGATTTTTCGAAGGGAATTACAATCCAACATGATGGTGATATGTTAATCGTTGATGTACATATCGTTGTTTCTTCCGGTGTTAAGTTAACCGAAGTCGCAAAAACTGTTCAAAAACAAGTTAGCTACGCGCTAGAAAAAAATCTTGGAATCACCATGAAAAAGGTCAACGTCTATATCGACGGTGTCCGTTCTTAATTTATTTGCTTGAAAGAGAAAGGTTTTTTAATTATGGAATTTATTACTAATGTCGAATTTGAGCAAATGATTCAAGCTGCTTCACAAGTTTTGACTCAAAATGCTGAACACATAAACAAATTAAATGTTTTCCCAGTTCCCGATGGTGATACTGGAACCAATATGAGCATGTCTTTACAGACTGGTGTTGAATATATTGCTAAATCAAATTCAACCAGTGTTGGTGAATTGTCAGTCGCTTTATCCAAAGGTTTACTAATGGGTGCACGTGGAAATTCAGGAGTTATCTTGTCTCAAATTTTCCGTGGTATGTCTAAATACGACGCCGATTTTGAAACACTTGATGCTAATCAATTTGCTCAAGCTTTGGATGAAGGACGTCAGATGGCTTATAAAGCTGTTATGAAGCCTACTGAAGGAACGATTTTGACGGTTATCCGTGAATCCTCTGAGGCTGCTTTAGAAACGGCAAAAAATTCTAATGACG
>JAISIV010000003.1 GCA_031261865.1 Lactobacillaceae bacterium
TCAACAACAATTTGCGCTATAAAATTCGATTCACCAAATATCTCGTCCAGGACTTTCCTAAGATTGCTAACCTCAACATCATCAATGCTTATAAATAAAACACCGTCATCTTGCAACAAGTTATGAACCAGCTTCAATCGAGGATATATCATTGACAGCCATGTTGAGTGAAATCGGCCACTTGTTTCAACGTTAGTGCTATATGCGAACTCACCTTTTTGACCAGATTCTTCTAAATATTCATCAGCCGCTTGAGTTGTTTTATCTCGGTAAACAAAATCTCTACCAGTGTTATATGGTGGATCAAGGTATATTAATTTGATCGAATCGGCGTATGACCTTTGAATGACTTTCAAAATTTCCAAATTATCACCTTCGATATAAAGATTCTGCGTTTCGTCCCAATCAACCGAATCTCCAACAACGGGCCTCAACGTAGATGACGTTCTAATTTGCGCAGTCTTTATTGCCTCACTTTTACCAGACCAATTCAATCCAAACCTTTCCGTCTGCTCTACTGCTTCATCTGAAACAAGTAACTTTAATCTTTCGAAATCTATCTTTCCATCAGATTCAATCTCTGGAAATAACTCCACAAGCTTCCGATGTGCTTCACTCACCAAATCTAACGAAGATGTATGGCTAAATTCTCTAACGTTTTCATCACCCATCATAGGTTCCCCTTTTTAATACTTTCAAGTTGTTTCATTAAGTCTCTTGTTTGATTTACTAATTTCGCTCGTTTATTAAGCTGTTTTTCTTTCTTTGCTTGTACCTGTAACTTAAGTATTTCAGCATTTAACTCTTCGCTTTTTTTATTTAACGTTCTGTAGCTGACCAACGTATCTGCCAAAGGCGTATCATTCACCTCACCATTGATGAATTTAAATCTCTCCATATTGTCTAGAATTGATTCATAAAACCTAAACATATCGCTTGTGTCCTGCTGATTGAAACCAGCGTACTGAGCGAATACTGGCAACTCGTCCCTTTGCATGACTTTAGACGCATAAAGTTGGTTAACCTCAAAAAATTCGGTGTTTTTTTTAACTCGATAATCTGCCATGAACCATTGATACATATCTGTGGAATCAATCTCCCAATTTAATTGGAGAATAGCCGGATTGGGAAGCACATCCAAAATTGAACTTGCAAGTGATGTGTTTATTTTCCCACCATCCCGTACCTCAACTGTAAGAAAATCAATTTCCTTAATTGGCAACTTTGGTTCAACTGTCTCTGAAATATTGGTAGTCGATTCCTTAAATATAAAAACCCAATTAATTTGTTGGATTTTTTTTGCTATCAATTCTTTTTTTGATTTATTGATTCTGCTTGACTTAACAAAGTTTTCTTTTGCTACCACTTTGTTAAATAATGCCCTTTCTGGAAAATGAAACTCTCTCAATAATAAATCTACGATTGCATTATCAACAGCCATACTCACCCTTTCCGAATAATTAGAAACGATATCAATTCAACATCATCCAAATCATCAAACAATTCGTTCTGTATGGAACTAACCCCCTCCGAAAACAATGATGCCACACCCATTTCTTCCTTACGACCCTTTATTTTTTCAATTGCTCGAGTCAGTAAGTCAGTATAAAACGACATATTGATTCCTTCATTTGTATCATCGTTAAACGATGGCAACAACTCATTAAACACTTCGTTTTGACCACTTGCCAATCGCTTATAAGCATCCAAAATCTGCTTAGATTGTGTGTATTGGTATTTGGCCGTTCCATCATTGCAAATGTAAATCAAAATATATGGCAAAATACTATTCTCACGTCCAATTCCATCGATCGTTTGCCGCAACGCGAAAATAACACCAGGTTGTGCGTCATCTAACAGAGAACTCTTAGTTAACGCATACATACCCTTTGGGGCATCAGACAGCTTGTCTCCATAAGACTCAAGCGCTGCCTTTAAGTCACTCTTAAAATCGTTGTACGTCAAATCGGTAATAGAAATTGCACCATTCACATCTTCCATATCCAAGACTTCGTTTTGTAGTGACTCCAATTGTGCCTGACGATACTTTAGGTCATTCATCTTGTCACCACTGTCATTCAAAACGTCTTCCTCACCAGTGGCAGAAGCATTCAACAAAACCATCTTGTTACGAACACGGCTCTCAAGATTAATGTAGTCATCTAGCTCAACGTTGGGCCAGAAATTAACTAATTGAATTTGCTTGTTGGTTGATCCAATACGGTCAATTCGTCCGAATCGTTGAATTACTCGAACCGGATTCCAGTGAATATCATAATTGACGAGATAATCTGCATCTTGCAGATTTTGCCCTTCAGAAATGGTATCCGTCGCAAACAGAATATCGATATCATCACCACCATGAGTGCGACCTTTTGACTTCGGAGAGAAGTTCAGCAAAATACTGGTCATGTCCTTTTTACTGATGTTTGCATTTGACTGATTGTCTTGGCCCGTGATAAGCGCTGACTTAACACCATATTGCTCAAGCAATCCATCATTCAAATTGTCATAAAGGTAACGTGCCGTATCGGCAAACGCCGTGAATACAATGACCTTTTTATTATCACCATTTAATGGATGTTGAATTTTGGTTGAAATCAACCCCTTCAGTTCATCCAACTTATTATCCCGTTCAACCGTGACTTGAGAAGCCGAATCCAAGATACGCGTAACAACATTCACGTCAGCTTCGATAGCTTGCTTAAAGGCGATTAAGTCAATATCACCCAAGAAGAACTTGCGTGTCTTGTTTCCAATCACCAGATCATCAATTTCTTCATCATCAAACGAATTCTCTGATTGATCAAAGTCAGAAATACTACGTTGACCACTAGGATTCTTTTCTGCGTCGGCAATACGTTCCAACATAGCTTTCATATTCGCACGTGTCCGCTCAAGCGTTAACCTAAACGCGAATACTGAAGATTCCAAACGTTTCAAGTAATTCACACGAATCAAGTTTGCAATCGCCACTTCTCGAGCTTCCTGTGTCAAACCAGCTCCAAACTCTGACCCAGCTCCTGTTGATGCGTACATTTCTACGTATTCACGCTTTTTATTTGGCAGAATATAACTCAATGGTCGATACGTTGCGAACATCATTCCATTGATTAAATCTGCAACGTCTTCAATTGGCATAAACCCGTTTAGTTTGTCCAATTGAGGTTTCATATTAATCGGCTTCAGGCGGTGTGGGAACTCCCCGATATCCTTCGTAGAGTAGTACTTCTCAATGTGCTTACGTGAACGCGCAATCGTTAGCAAATCCAACAATTTGAAATAGTCGGGGTTAACCAAATCTTGGAACGTTTGCGTATTACGCTGCTCATCTGGTAACTTATCCCACTCATTGAAGCTTTGTTGAGCCGAACGAAGTGTGTTATTAATACTCTCAATTCCCCATTGACTCAAGTGGTCATCACGACCTTCAGTAATAAACGCAATTTGGTTCTTAATGTCAGTTAGTCGATTATTTACTGGTGTTGCAGAGAGGAGCAGCACTTTAGTTCTCACACCACTCTTAATGATTTTATTCATCAAGCGTCCATAACGACTCATACCTTCATCATTAGCATTTCGGAAGTTGTGTGACTCATCAATAACCACGAGGTCATAATTACCCCAGTTGACGTGTTCAAGATCAATGTCGCCAGACATACCTGATGTACGACTCAAATCAGTATGATTTAATACCGTGTAATTAAATCGATCATCTACCAGAGGGTTACGGTCATCGTTTTGTGTGTAAAGGGTCCAATTCTCGCGTAAACGCTTAGGCGCCAACACCAAAACTCGGTCATTACGCATTTCATAATACTTAATCACAGCAAGCGCTGAGAAAGTCTTACCAAGTCCCACAGAGTCCGCTAAGATAGCGCCATTGTACTTTTCAAGCTTTTCAATAAGTCCGGATGCCCCATCCTTTTGGAACTGGTACAAGAGACTCCAAATCTTCGTCTCCTTGAAATCAACACCTTCACGAATGACACTCTCACCCGTGATTTCATCAATTTGATCATGAAAAATATTGTACAACGTGACAAAATACAGCCATTCCGGCGTGTTCTCGTCGTAGAGTCGCTCCAGACGATCTAGCACGCTCTGTGTTACCTCGTGAGAGTTGTTATCCCAGAGTTGTGCAAAATTATCAATCCATGGTGCAATTTCATCAACAGTCATTTCCATAGCGCTAACTGGCCACGTCATGTTTGACTTAACCATCCCCAGCTTATCGGCATGTAAGTCAAAGTTTTGGATAAACAGACCATCATCTGCATTCTTAATAAGCGCAAGGTTCTGCATACTTCCTTGTGGCACTTCACGAATCACCAACTTCTCCTTGATTACACGTGCCAAATCACGAGCAATAGAAGTCGTTGTCATCTTGTTTTTTAGCGCAATTTCAAATTCATTTCCATTAATATCATCATCTGGATTAAATTCATATTGTCGCGTCTTTTCTGACGATTTAGGCGCCTTCAAAGGCTGAGTTAACATCAAGTTTACTTTTTTAGCTCGCTTCAGCTCACTTTTTAACGCGTCTAAGGCATATATCGACATGCCAGCTGTTGCAATATCCACAACACTGGTTTTATCAACCATTTCCTTAACAGCATTTAGCACCGTGTTATCACCGGTGTTCGATATCATCCGAGGAACTGCCATTCTTACTGCTCCATTCGCTCTATTTGTATGTAAAAACCCTCACTATATTCTAACACGTTGCACTATGCGCCATCGGTTACTTCATATATTCTTCTAATGAAGAGAATTTCAGGATATTTTTCATTATGAAACAAAAAGCGTACGAACCCCAATCTGGATTCGTACGCTAGTTGTTGATTAACGTTTAAGGCTCAAACCTTAAGATATCTATCATACATGTACTGGAAGAACAATTGCCGAGTTGAACCTTTGTATTCCCCTAGCCAATCTCCATTCTCATAATAGGCTTTTGCATTATTGTATGAGAACGTATTAAACCTTGGCGCATCGCTATCCGTTGGCAAATAGTGGATCGAAATTTTGGTGAAATCATAGCCTTCTGGAAAGTCATCCAGATTATCTGGCCATTTCTTTCCCTTGGGCATATTCACTTTATACTTATATTCACGACCATTCGAATCTAGCGTTACGGTAGGCTCTTGGTTATATTCATTCGTTTTTCGCTCAACTGAAAATAACATTTCGGTCCATCTCTCAGCAAAAGAATCTTCCGAAATGGTCTCCTCGCCTGAAGTTCTAGTAACAACTTGTTCCTCACGAGCGACTGCGCCAAAATTCGTTTGGTTGGTCAATCCTGTGATTTTACCTACCACAGCCCCATCCAAATTCTGACGTTCTTTCTCAATCATCTCCAAAGTTACTTCGTATTTGTCTGCCTCTTGTCGCAGCGTCTCAAAGTACTTTACCAGTTCGGAAATTTTTCCCTGTTCATCTTGGAACATAACAGACAGTTCTGCGTTATTTTCCAACCCATTTTTTGTCAGATTCGCCGAACCGACAATGGCCTTGAAGTCATCGAAAATAAACAGCTTCGCATGGAGATTTTTCACGGCATACACTGACGCACCTGCGGTTATCAACTGCTCCAAGGCGTCCAAATTGTTCACCCCTGCTAGAAAATCTGTACTTTTGAACCGAGTTATCAAGGCCATATCTGTATTGATATCTTTTTGCATCATCATTTCATCAATAATTGATTTTGATAGAAACGGAGAAACGATTTTTATAGATTTTCGTGCCTGAATTACGCCATCCAAAAATTCTGCATCTTGATTACTTGTAACGATAGTAACGCTCATAGCATGCGGCTCCTTATTTTTATTCAATTAAAAGTGTACGTCAAAACCAACCAAATGCGAAATTTGGTGCTCAAAAATAGGTTCCACTAATGATTCATTGACAATCAGAACCAAATTACTGCCTGCCATAAGCATAACGAAAATGAGAGATAATTTCGGCCAACATGCAAAACAACTCATCATGAGTTATTTTGTGTACTAAACAGGCCGTCATGAGTTGTTTAACTGACTACTAACTCAATAAATAACTGAAAAACATCAGGATTCTGAGGGCGAGCTCGCACATCCTCCAACGGATTGACAAACTAATGGCCAAAATCGCTAATCAATTCGACTTTCGAATATAGTACAGCATGATATCGAGACGATTGTGTCCCAAATACTGACTAGTTTCCAAAAATGCCTCAACATGGCCACTCATATCACCTATTTTGATAATTATATTTTGACCACGTAACTCATTCAGAGTTTTATTTCTCAGTCTCGTATAACCAATATATTGAGTTTCCTTGGTCCCAAATTCGTTCTTCGCATAACGCCGGGACCAAATTTGATTTCGCTCATCAATCATCTGACGCGCATAATCTGCACGAAAAATATGGTGTGGCACCTCTCGTCTCATACCTTTCACCACCACTGCGCCTTGATCTGCCCGATTCCTTTTCACGAATGCTTCTGTTCTATCTTGAACGGACATTTGAGCAATCCCAGTAAAATCTCGGGCGTATGCGCCGTATCTGCTAATCATGACTTGATTCAGTTCACTTGTTGCCCAGGCCAAACGATACCGACCACCTTTACCGATTGTTTCAACTCCAATACGCTCCCGCCTTGAGTCGTATATAAAACTCGATGGTTTCAAAGTAAAACTATGATCATGATAAGGATCACCCCATATTTCACTGTATCGCAGGCCAAAACCGCGCATAACATCAATTTGAGTCGCATAACGACTAGCTTCCCTTGTATGGCCTTTTAACCATTCTTTAGCAGTTTCTCTCTTGTATACATCTCTCTTACCAACGTTAGACAAACCATGATCCTTTAAATGAATTGCATCACTTCTTTTCCAGAACCCTCCACCAACCATTACATGATTAACAGCGGTTGCATAAGCCTCAATAGTTTTTTGGGCCATCCCATCTGCTACTGCCTCACGAAGCGTATCAATCACCTCAGAGATTGTCATCTGATCGAGTTTAAGCGGCGCTCTTACTTCACCCAATATTTCATCCACAAGGAGATTCCTTGATACGTTAAAGACTTCTGCATCAAGTTCTCGAATTTCTTTCCAATCGCTTGAATTATTAAACTCAGCAATTGTTTGTGGATCAACTTCCTGAGCTGCCACTAAACGATGGTGGACCTGGGCACGTTTCAGGAATGCGTCAATATTTCTTTCATGTATTTCATAAGATTTATCACCCGTTATCGTGTCTAGCGATCCGTTGCTATGCGGAAATTTTTCTTTATACTGCGTCCTAGACTGCCTCAATCCAGCCACTCTCTGTTGCTTCAAGATTTGGCGTGCCTGTCTGCCGTTCTTACCTGATTTCATTTCGCGTACCTTTACAGTTAACTGACTAGTTTTCACTTAAATTCCTCCTTCCAAAAAATGCATACGTCAAAATTGGTCAAACCATCGATGTGTTTGACCATACTCGATTAAATTTCACAAACTTCTGTCTAAAATAGTTAAGAAAATCGCACAACCGACGAGACCTAAATTTGGTCCTTTTACAACGCGTTTTTTATCGAGGCGAGGGACTCAATGGTTGCTATTCTGGGTGATTATTACTGGAACTCCTGCCACTTTTAAACCGCGCCTACGACGCGGATTTCTGCTCAAATAAGGTGCCCGCCCCTTATTTCACAGTTACCCATTTGCCGATCAAATCGACATCTGTCCGGAATAGAATGCCGGCGTGACGCCACCATGCCGTCTATTCACTCCGTTTCGAAAAAAATATATCGACCTTCCGGTCGCTTAATTTTTTCTAACTACATGAATAGCCGGCAACACCTAACTCCCCACGGCCTCACAGTGATGCTGCGCATCACGGCCGTCCAAAGTTCATCCTCCAATCGTTGGGTGTCGTAAACTTCATCTGCCAAGCATCTAAATACCAAGTCTCTCTGGACACAGTATCAAAATGCCTGGGCATCGAATTTCACAATCTTTTAAAGCAATTGCTTCCCAATTTCATATCAAATTAAGTTTGTGTCTCTATCGTATTTCGACAATTTCCCGGTTAATTAAACCCAGGTCAACTAATCTCATCTCATTTAACATGGTGTGCCAACAATCAGCCCACTATTTCTTTCTATCTCAGTAGCACCTATTCTGCCTCAGAATCGAGTGCTAAATCATCAAACTATCTTTCTATACGCCTTGTTAAATGAGTGTATTGACTACCAGTATCATTGTTAATCCCACCTGTGAATTAACAACGGTACCATTCAACGACCGTTTACGCCGTCTTCCGATATTTAAACTCCTACGAATATTCCTTAATCCCACGGCCGCCACAACCCTTAAAAAGCTTCTCAGCCAGGCTGATAGATTCTCTAAACGCAGATGAATCCTGTCTCTAATATTGTCTTCCGGAGAAGCTCTTGTTGGTGAATTGCCGGAACAACCATCGTTTACCCAACTCATTTCGTACACCATGTTTAGTTCCGGAGAACGTATGCACAAAAATATAAGTAACAACTTATATTCAGAATAATAACAGGTATTTTTGAATGGCATCGGTCGCAAATAAGCATCTGAAGGCCAAAATAGCACTTAAAAAAGGTAGCAACAAAAAATGCTGCTACCTTTCAATCAAACCTCAAATTTATTTTTCATCCATGCCATGATTTCCAATCTGGGGTCACTAAATTTCACTTCGGCTAAATCATAAGGAAAATCCACGCTCTTATTGCTTGCACTATATTTTTTTGAGACCATTTTTTGTACACCGCCACGCATCAGGGCTTTACGAGGAGACTCCCCAAAAAGTCGTGTCATAACGTCCCGCTCAAAATCTACAAACGCCGAGGCATTGAAAATATCTGTCCGAAACTTTGTTTGTTGCTTCAGATACTTGCCCTTTATATTATCTCGGTCATAGGTAGCAATAAATGCATTCATGAATATGATCATCTTTGCGAAATTCGTTGATGGAATATATTTCGTGGCCTCTGCTACAAACTTTGTAGTATTTTGCGACTCCTCTTTTTCTGGCCCCAGCCAGTCAAGAATTGCTCGATGATTGGCAGAGACAATGAAATTATCGTCCATTCTGAAAAAACTCTCCAATAGCTCATTTAATTCTTCATACGTCACATATCCAGCTCCCAACGCTAAATAATGATATCCCGCGTTAACAAACAGGTTTAATCGCACAATGTGCTTGTAATACTCATACGGTGTCACTTTCTTCATCCCTCAATCTCCTTCGGCGCGATAAACAGTCTATTATTTATCGGCATCATTAACTTCTTAAAAATCAACTCAACGAATAAACTTCCCCCAATATTAAATCTTCTTGTGTCAGCTGCCAACCCAAAATGTATACATTTTCCATACCTCACTGTTTCGTACGCCGTTCATCTCAAAACGAAAGAGGATAGCACCACCCTGGCACCATCCTCTCTGTTATTAATTCATGAAATTAACTGTCTGTTACATCCCATGCACGCTTTTTCTTTGGTTCAGTCCATTCCTTTATTGCAGCGTCAATTTCAGCTTGCGTACGCTTAGGATAGGCGTACTTCAAAAATATCGAGGGAGATATCTTCTCCAGTCGCCGCAGATGAGTCTCGATTCGCCCTCTCTCATAACCTGTCCGTGCAACGTCGTATATAAACTGCTTAAACTCTGGTGATAACCGTTTACCAATACGCCGAACCGGCGGAACAGGAAGTCCAGCAATCATAATCGCTTTCCCCGTTTCTTCGTCGTATTCCACTGGGACCGTCTTCGCCCTCCTCTGTGCTTCATGATTACTTTTTATCCCTGAGTCTCTGTACACTTTACCAAGCGTTTCGACAAAGTGCTTCCAGTTCCGTAGCCGCTTGTTCTTCTGATCGCGAATCTCGACCTCAACAACTTCGATAGTGTCGTTGATGACGTTCTCATTAACATTGAACAATCCAACCCAGCATTCTGCGTTACCTTGCAACGAAATTTCATATGGTGTCTTGTTTAGAAATTCAGCAATCATCGCTTCGATCTGTCGCACCTTTTGATCCAATTGTTCATTTGGAATAATGCACCCCTGACCAGTAAATTCAACATGAATCTTGTCGTTATTCTCGCTCATTTTATTAATCCTTCCAGTCTCCATATTTGTTCCATCAATAATCACCCCGCATGTACTTCAACAGTGTCATATGGGATATCTTCTCAACCTTATTAATAGCCGTCTCTAGCTTGTTTATCTGGTACCCTAGCTTTCCGGCCTCGTTAACAAACTGTTTGAAGTCGTCAGTAAACCGTTTACTGTGCGTTGTACCGGTTGCGGTGACCATATACGTTCGCTCTGTCGGCACAGGAATACCACCAACTGAATAGATTCCTGTAGCCTCATCAAACTCTACCGGAACTTCTCGAGCACTGTCTGCCAGCTCCTTATTTACCTGAATACCTTGTTCAGCAAGGACGTTCTTGATAACGCCTTTTACATACCGAAAATCCCTCAATGAATCGTCCATCTTGGTATTAATTCGATGTTCAACTCGTCTTATAGATTCTTCTACAATGGACACCGACACGTTGTAATAGCCTACCAATGCTGTCACATCAAAAGTTTCTGCATGTGTTAAACGCTTTCCTAAAAAGGATTCTAACGCTTGAACAATTGGCTGCATCTTCGTCCTCAGATAATCATTTTCCTCAATACGTCCATGCTTATCAAAACTAAAGCCAGACCCATCAGCGTCAATATCTTCAACCTGTTCCTCTGGTTGTTGTGTCTCTTGCTGTTGTGCTAACGACTCGAACGACAAGTTACGTATTTCTTCCCTAGCGACCGCCAATTTATCATTCAATTGCCTAATCACCACCAGTTGATCCTTTTGAGCTTGATACAGAGCATCCAAGACATCTTTACCAATCAATACGGAATTTGGATTAACCTCGAAATAGCTATCTCCTCCAACCTCAATCGCGCTAACAGTCAGATCATCCTCTACCGGTTTGGGATATTCATTTGTTGCCCCAAAATATGCAACAGAGTACTTACCAAAGTTTGTCATTCGAGCTCGCTTACCACGCCATTGCTTAATTTCATTAACGAATCGGCGAATAATTGAATCTATCGACTCTTTATCTTTATGGTGCACAACCAATAACGGAACACCCACGTCTCGCGCATACATGATGCGTCGCTCATCATTTGTTCCGTACTGAATCTGGTGCATCATTTCAGATGGAGTCGCACTTAGCTTCGAAAAATGTTGCGCACCTTGATACTCAATAATCGCTTTAACTTGATGATTACCCTTTTCAAAGTTCAACAGGAAATCAACTGGTAATGCATGCCCTTGTTCATTCATCAGACCAGGCAACTCTGCTTCACGAGTAAACGAAACCTTCATTTGTGTTAAAATGACACTAATTGCAGCTTCGCCTTCACTGTCTTTGGCCATGAGCTAAATCCTTTCTATACTATATTTTCTACATTTTCCTAAGTTTAGAAAAGTATAGTATACGCTACCAGTTTTTGCAAGCCTCAAAATTTTGTATTCTTGGAGTTCGTATATATGTCTGTAAAAGATAACATCATCACACTATGGAAAGCACAACGACCTGATATTCCATCTATTAGAGTTTTAGAAAAAGAAATCGGTTTAAGCAATGGTGCATTAAATTACTGGACTCACGGTAATCCAAGTGGAAAGCAACTCAATAAGCTGGCTGACTTCTTCAACGTTTCCCCAGATGACATTCTTGATCTTGATAGAGATACGTATATGAAAGCTGAGGATAAACTACCCGCAGGCCTTACATTCAATGATCTGACCAAAAAAATTACTGTCCCACTGGAACACCCGAAGATTTCACTATCATTGGACGGACAAGAGCTTACACCTGAACAGCAACACAGCATAATTGAATTACTACGTAGTTTCAAACAAGTATTTGACGACTAACGACAAAAAGGGCGATGCATCGATGTGCATCGCCCTTTTGCTGCTGTCCCTTACGCTACCTCGTGATCACCAATCATATTGATAACAGATTTCCAATTCCCACCATGATGAACACCGCTCAAAATGAAAAATTCAGGGGGTCTGACACAACAAAAAAGCGGGCCGAAGCCCGCCAAATCAACGTTTATTATGAGCTAAAATAATTTTCTGACACAACGGCATTTTCCGTTGTGTCAAAGTACATTCCAACATATCTAAAAACAACTATATTTAACCATTCAAAGATAAACAAAAACCCCGCCGTAGCAGGGTTTTGCAAAGATATAAAAACAATAAAATGCCGACTGGGGGTTCCAAGGTTTGAAACCGCGGGTTGTAATACTGATCCCCTACTACGCCAAGCGAACTTCTAACTTTTTACCGAGCGCAAAAGCCAATTTGCTCATCGTGTCAAAGCTCGTATTTGCTCCATGCTCAATTCTGTTCACCGTCGATTGCGGAACTCCTGCCCGAATAGCTAACTCCGCTTGAGACAAACCTGCGGCCTCACGGGCCTTCATCAATTGAAATGCTGATTCCAACTTTTCACTTTCCGATTCTACTCCAGCGCGCCGTTCTGGATTTCGCATGTAACGAGTGGCAATTTCATTAAAACTTGTGGTCTTTGCTGCCATATTATTCACCTTCCATTTTATAAAATTCATCCCGCAATAATTTCCCGTGTGCAATCTCAGATGCTGGTGTCTTTTGAGTCTTCTTCGTAAACCCGTGTGTGATAACAAAGTCAGCCCCAACAACATGAAAATAGATTGCTCGTTGAATGTTTGAAGCCACCTTCGAACGCAATTCATATAAATTTTTGTCCAATGGCTTTATCCATTCCATTCGGGCCGCGTCTTGAAGCCCTACTGCTTGCACTTTTAGTATTGTTGACACAAGTTTATCACCATCTTTGGGTGGTAAACTTTGCAAAAATTCTTGAAACTCATCATGCCCGTTCGGTCGCGTAAAACTTCTAAATTCCGGTTTTTCCATATAGTTATTATACAATATTTTGCATTAAATTATCAATATATGCTCTTAACTAGAAGTTTAACTCTTCTTTCTTGACGCACAAAAAACGGACAAAGCCCGGCAAATCAACAGATATCATGAACAAATTTTATTTTCTGACACACGGGGATTTTCCGTGTGTAAAAGTACATTCCAACATATCTAAAAACAGCTATGTTTAACCATTCAAAGATAAACAAAAACCCCGTCGTAGCAGGGTTTTGCAAAGATATGAAACAAATCAGATGCGACTGGGTTTCTGGGTTTGAAACCGCGGGTTGTAATACGAATTCACTACTAACAATTCTGGTTCGATACGCAGCACATTGTCAGTTCTAGAAAAAGGCCAAAACCAACAATTTTGGTCAGGCTTTCTTCTATATCAGTAGTCGTCACGCCATACTATGTCGGAAAACGCGTCCTCCACTGTAAGCCCATCAAATAATGGTTGTTTCAAAAAATCATCCCGTGTTTCATCGGATGTATTTTTTGTCTCCGTCCACACAGTTTCCGGAGTATCCAATCCATAATCTTCTACCTTAATTACAGATTGATCAAGATTATTTCCGTATCCTTGAATTAGGTATTTGTGCGTACCATATACAAGAAAAATCTCTTCTCCCGTGTACAACTTCTCAAGTAGTTGGTTTCTCTCGAATTCTTTCATTGTTTTTAACGTCCTCTCCAAATACCTTGGTTACTTTTCAGCAAGGCCTCGAACCGCAGCTCCGCACCTTATATGAATTTTACTTTCACAATTTCAGAACAGGCTTTGTATCACCCCGCTAAATGGTAACGCGTACCACGGCGAACACCAGTCTTGTACACCTTTCCAGTTACAACGAGCTTCTGTAGGTCTGTTTTTGTCGCATTTTTGTCCATCCCAAGTTTCACAAAATCCGTTAGCAACATTCCCTGTGGATTCTTCTCAAGCAAACTTTGCAACTCATTATCCGATTGTGTCAAACCAGTCGCATTGCTAGAAACCTCACCCGTCAAAATCGTTACTTTGGAACCGCCTCGTACATTACTTTCAAGCAGAGGTTCTGGCCACCCCAGCGCCTCGACGTTCTTATAAACCTCGCCGCCACCATAACCGAAATGCTCCATTAGCCCAGTTGATCTAAACAAGTCAATAAGCGTGCCATTCCGATCAGCTTTAATACGGGGCTCCTTGAAGTCATCCAATGAAATTAAAAATTCACCATTATTCTCAAATACCCATTCTTTGTTAGTGACGATTGCATCAAGTCCCGTTGAATAACTGTTGTACAGTGCGTGAACCAACCCATTCGCCAAAAGTTCGCGAAATACGGCTACTTTTAAGTCATGTACAGGCACGCGCTTGAACCCATCAATTTTCAATTCATTAGTGAACGAAACATCAATGCGATTAGCAACTTGTACATAAAATTCATAAATATTTGATGGCTCATTTGATAAAGCACCTGTCACAATTCTGTCGTCATAACCATTCTGTTCCAGCGTCTTAACCTGTACAAAATCCAGCATAAGGGCAGGAAAGCGACTTCTGATGGAACGATACCGTCCAGCAAACAATAAGCCGCCGACAGAAGCCACAAGTCGTTCATTTTCGTCCTGAACCAAAATTCCAAGGTAATACGCTATGGATTCATCTGAGTCTTGTTCATTGACACGCAATCCGTTTTCGATTGCCTGGTTCTTAATACGAGTGAATGTATCCGGATCGATGTCTCTCTCAAAACTCGTTCCCTCTCTGGGCCTCGCGTCATTGTCAACGTATCGGTCTTGAAGCATATCGGCTATTTCAGACTCTGTCATGACACTGTCATTATCGCTTATACGGATAAAAGCTTTGCGCTTATTTATACCACTAATGTTGATAAATACTGGTTTTGCATCGCGAGGCGCTTTATCGATTCTGATTCTAACAATCTCCAATCCATCAACCGCTTCAACATTGATATCGATTGTCGCCCGATTAATATAAGAAATGAATTTTGAATCCCGAGCTAAGCTGGCAAACTCGTTTGCCAACCTTGTTGCATTTTCGACTCCGACAGTTTCTAACGTTTTATCATCCACCCCAAGAATGATTTCACCACCTTTAGTGTTATAAAATGCACTAACCGTATCCCAAACCGCTTTTGGCAGTTCATTTTTTGCTTTTTTATATTCTAGTTGATCACTCTCCGGAGCCCACATTTGCTTAATCCTCCATCCATCATTGCCTTAAAGGTGTCAATACGCACTGACTTTTGGCAACCACTAATTTATAGTTGCACGTCATTACCATGATTATACATCACTTATACTCATTTATGAATCATAAACCTTTGATTTATGCATCGTTTAACATAAAACATCATTTTAAAACGCCTTTTAACTCATAAAAGAAATTTAAAACGTCTTATGTTTTATAATTTTGCTGGGTTTAGGCAACTTAAAGTGTGATATTCGCATAAATTTTTGTTGATTCTAATGTAATCCAGTAAACACAACACTTTCAAAAAGTCGTCTTCTGACACACAAAAAAACCGGGACAATGCCCGGCAAATCAACAGATATCATGAACGCATTTTATCGTTTGACACACGGGAATTTTCCGTGTGTCAAAATAGCTACCAACATATCTAAAAACGACTATATTTAACCATTCGAAGATAAACAAAAACCCCGCCGTAGCAGGGTTTTGCGAATATATGAAACAAATCAGATGCCGACTGGGGGATTCGAACCCTCGACCTACGGTTTACGATACCGTTGCTCTACCAACTGAGCTAAGTCGGCAATAACTCCGAATGTCGGGCTCGAACCGACGACAACTCGATTAACAGTCGAGTGCTCTACCAACTGAGCTAATTCGGAATAATAAGCATCGCGACGTCCTATCCTCGCAGGAAGCGATCCTCCAACTACTTTCGGCGCTACTGAGCTTAACTTCTGTGTTCGGTATGGGAACAGGTGTGACCTCAGTGCCATCATCACGACACG
>JAISIV010000062.1 GCA_031261865.1 Lactobacillaceae bacterium
CACGCGTTTCTGGTGGAGAACAACAACGACTGTCTTTGGCACGTGTCCTAGCTAAAAACACACCAATTGTCATTCTCGATGAACCGACAGTTGGTCTTGATCCAATTACTGAAAAGGAAGTTTTGCTTTCCATTTTTAAGGCCTTAGAAGGTAAGACAATCCTCTGGATTACCCACCATCAAATTGGTTTAAATTTAGTTGATAAAATTATTAAGGTTGATAATTCGAAAATCGTAAAGGAGCGTCCAAAAAAATCAAAAAACTAATTACAAAACTTTACATCGTAACTTTTGTTTTCTTTTTTTCTTTTTTCTTCACGGTTAATCTGCTGAACAAAGATGCCATCAATTCCAGATATAACGTTTCGGCCTTCGAAAAACAAAATATCGTCCAGACTAAATTTCTCATGAAAATATCTTCGGCTGTCCAAACCGACCAAGCCAATACAAAAGTTTTAGCTTCACTAACCTTGGCTCAAGCCGCCTTGGAATCCGATTGGGGACGTTCTCAGTTAGCAGCTAAATGGAATAACTATTTCGGTGTCAAAACTTCGACAGATGATGAAGATAAGTTTGTCCTCTTGCCAACTAAAGAATATCTTGACGGTAAATGGGTCACGATCAAAGATAAATTTGCTGTCTATAAAACTCCATTAGAAAGCATCGAAGCGCATTCCAAGCTTTTCTTGGAGGGAACGACTTGGAATAAAGACCAATATGTCGATGTTATAAATGCTAAAAATTATAAAGATGCGGCCATTGGTTTAGTGAAGGATGGATACGCGACTGACCCTCAATATGCCGAAAAGATTATCTCGGTGATTGAAAAATATCACTTCAATATTTACGACAAATAGCCGGTGTTAAAATTGAATATATGCAAAGTCCTTTACTCGATAAACTCAATAAAGAACAATCTGAAGCGGTTCAAACTACAAGTGGACCGCTTTTAATTATGGCTGGGGCCGGTTCTGGAAAAACGCGCGTCTTGACTCACCGCATTGCCTATCTAATAGAAGAAGAACACGTCGCCCCTTGGTCGATTTTAGCTATTACATTTACTAATAAAGCTG
Source organism: Lactobacillaceae bacterium (assembly GCA_031261865.1). Taxonomy (GTDB): domain Bacteria; phylum Bacillota; class Bacilli; order Lactobacillales; family Lactobacillaceae; genus Oenococcus. The sequence continues at coordinate 1,073 of JAISIV010000062.1, forward strand.
CTAATGAAATGAGAGAGCGTTTGGCTAATTTGATTAGCTACGAAGATGCAAGCAGTGTATGGGTTTCAACATTCCATTCATTTGCTCTACGTGTTTTGAGACGCGACGCTGACAAAATAGGTTTCGGTTCCAATTTTTCAGTTATCGACGCCAGTGCCCAAAGAACCTTAATCAAGCACATCATTAATGATTTGAATCTTGATTCTGAGGTTTTTGAGCCCAAAAATATTCTGGCTGCAATTTCAAATTTTAAAAACGATATGACTTTGCCGGACGAAGCTAAAACTTTAGCAGGACCTTCTGAATACAAAAAGGGAACTGCTAGAGTCTATGCTGAGTATCAGAACCGGCTTAAACAACAACAAGCAATGGATTTTGACGATCTAATCAATAATGCCATTCTCCTTTTTAAAACTAGTCCTGAAACACTTCATTACTATCAAAGAAAATTTCAGTACATCCACGTTGACGAATACCAAGACACCAATGACTCTCAGTACACTTTAATTAACCTTTTAGCAGGTGGAGAATTTGGTTCTCGTAACTTAACGGTAGTCGGTGATTCAGATCAGAGTATTTACGGTTGGCGTGGTGCCAATATCAATAACATTCTTAATTTTGAAAAGGATTATCCAGAATCAAAGACGATTATGCTTGAGCAAAATTATCGTTCTACTAAAACGATTTTGGATGCAGCAAACCAAGTTATTTCCAATAATGATAATCGTAAAGATAAAAATTTGTGGACAAATAACGACTCTGGTGAAAAAATCACTTATTATCGGGCCGGTAATGAAACCGATGAAGCTTTTTTTGTGGCTAATTCAATTGCTAAAATGCATGACAATGGTCGACCGCTGGACGATTTTGCTATTCTATTTAGAACTAACGCCCAGTCTCGAACTTTTGAAAATCAACTCAATAAGATGCAAATTCCATACCGTATGGTTAACGGCACTAAGTTCTTTGACCGAAAAGAAATTCTCGACATCATCGCCTATTTGCAGTTAGTTGCTAATCCCGATAATGATTCAGCTTTTGAAAGAATTATCAATGAACCAAAAAGGTCTCTAGGCGCAACCTCAATTGAAAAACTCCGTGTATTTGCGGCCAGTCAAAATCGTTCGATGTTTTCAGCAATTGATTATATTGATGATACTACCGGTTTGAACTCAGCAGCCATCGGCAAATTGCGAAAGTTTGTCGTTATGATTGACGGTTTTATTGGTCAATCGGAATTCTTGGATCTCACTGAATTTACTAAACAGATTTTTGATGAAACCGGAATTCGTGACCAGTACGCCACAAAGAACGATCTTGAAAGCCAGTCTCGAGTCGAAAATTTGGATGAGTTTTTATCGCTCACAAAAGAATTCGATAGTAGTTATGTCCCTGAGGAATCAGAAACGAATAATAAGTTGATTGATTTTCTTGGGACAACTTCCTTATCTTCGGATATTGATGATATGACTGAAAATGGTCAAGGTGTTACTTTAATGACACTTCACGCCGCTAAAGGACTTGAATTTCCAGTTGTCTATCTAGTTGGCTTAGAGGAAGGTATTTTCCCATCATTTAGAGCGATTATGGAATCTCCTGAGCAAATCGAAGAAGAGCGTCGATTAGCATACGTGGGAATCACTAGAGCTCAAGAAGAGTTGTTTATTACAAATGCGGTTGCTCGATTACTTTTTGGTAAAACTCAAAATAATCAACCAAGTCGTTTTATCGAAGAAATTGATGGCAGTTTGTTGGATCGAATTGGTGGCTATTCAAGAACTGGTTCCAACGATTTGTCGTCACCAAAACTCACTCCTTTTGACAACACAGTCCAATATTCCGCCAGAACTACTACCGGGGCTCAAAATGAAGAATGGCACGTAGCTCAAAAAGTTAATCATAAAAAATGGGGGCAGGGTACGATTGTCTCCATTAAAGGAGAAGGAGACGATATGGAATTGAATATCGCATTTCCTAATCAAGGTATCAAAACACTGCTCGCGGCATTCGCTCCGATTACAAAAGTCGAAGAATAAAAATGATTCCAGAATTTAAACCATTAGAACAATTGAATAGTACCGAAGCCCAACAAGAAATTGCCACTCTTTCTGACCAGTTGAATGAATACGGCTATCAATACTACGAGTTAGATAATCCTAGCGTTGAGGATTATGTTTATGATGCTCTTTATGCTCGTTTAGTAGCTCTAGAAGATAAGTTTCCTCAATTTGTCACTCCTGATTCGCCTACACAAAGAGTTGCTGCTGGAAACACTACAGCTGATAATACTCGTGGTTTAACTAAAATCACACATCCGACACCCATGCTTTCTTTAGGGGATGTATTTAGCATTGAAGAGTTAGCCGATTGGGACAAACGCACTAGAAATGCTATTAATGCCGACCAATTAGATTACAATCTTGAATTAAAAATTGACGGACTTGCCATTGAATTAGATTATGTTGACGGAGTTTTGGTTTTAGCGGCGACTAGAGGGGATGGAAGTATTGGAGAAGATGTTACTCAAAACGTCTTAACTATTGAAGATATTCCGCATACTTTAAAAGAACCGTTGACCGTTTCCGTACGCGGAGAAGTTTATATGACCAAAGCTTCTTTTGCTAAATTAAATGAGCAAAGAGAAGCTGAAGGTGAAAGTATTTTTGCTAATCCGAGAAATGCTGCAGCCGGAAGTTTACGTCAGTTAGATTCTAAAGTTACCGCGCGTAGAAAATTGTCTTCGTTTGTCTACCAAACTAGTACCCCTGAGGTTTTAGGGGTGACTACTCAATCTGATTTATTGTTGCGTTTTGCAGAACTCGGTTTGCCTACAAATACCACCAATGAAGTAATTCATAATATTGATGAAGTTTCCGACTTTATTGAAAAATACCGGGAACTAAGAGATTCACTTCCATATGGAATTGACGGGGTTGTTGTCAAGACAAATAGTTTTGATTTACAAACCGAAATCGGTAATACTGTAAAAATTCCTAAGTGGGCGATTGCCTATAAATTCCCACCTGAAGAAGCTACAACCGTCATTCGAGAAATACAGTGGACAGTTGGCCGCACTGGCGTCGTAACTCCGACTGCGATTATGGATCCAGTTCAATTGGCCGGCACTACTGTCCAACGCGCTAGCCTGCATAATCCAGATTATATTGCCGAAAAAGATATCCGTTTATTAGACACGGTCACCTTGCATAAAGCGGGCGATATTATCCCTGAAGTGGGCCAAGTTTTAGTGAAATATCGTCATCAAGATGCTTTGCCTTATGAAGCACCCGGTTGGTGTCCATCTTGTGGAAGTAAGCTAGTTCATATTGATGGGGAAGTGGCATTACGTTGCATTAATCCAAATTGTTCTGCTCAAATTAAAGAAGGATTGGTGCATTTTGCTTCGAGAAACGCCATGAATATTGATGGATTGGGCCCACGCGTGGTTGACCAACTACTTGAAACTAAAATTGTTTCAAACATCGCAGACTTATATGAAATTAAGAAACCACAGTTGATGTCTTTGGAAAAATTTGCTGATTTGTCTGCCGATAATTTAGTGTCGGCCATTGATGATTCTAAACAGAACAGTGTCGAAAGATTAATCACCGGTCTTGGAATCAGAGGAGTCGGAGCTAAGGCCGCTTTAACGCTAGCTCGTCGATTCGAAAATCTAGATGCCTTAAAAGATGCTAAAGAAGAAGATATCGCAGCTATTGACGGCCTAGGTGAAGTTTTAGGACATTCTGTCCGTCAGTATTTTGACAATGACAAAATTGAAGAAATGATTACTAGGCTTCGCGAACTTGGCTTGAATTTTGACTACACTAGTCAAACAATGCAAGCAGACTCTGACAATTATTTCTATAATAAGAGAGTTGTCTTAACAGGAAAATTAACTGAACTTACTCGAGATGGTGCCACTCAGTGGTTAACTGAACATGGAGCAAATGTTTCTTCATCAGTTTCATCTAAAACCGATTTAGTTATTGCTGGTTTGGATGCTGGAAGTAAACTCACTAAAGCTGAAGAACTCGGGATTCAAGTAATAAACGAACAACAATTTATAGAACTACAAAATGAATAATTTTCGACAATCATCACAATTTAAGCTAGCTCGCTGGTTAATACCAATCTTAATTACCGTATTATTAATTATTTTTGTCATCTACTTTTTTAATCAAAGACAATCAACGACGGTCACCACTAATACTTCTGGCGTCAAAATTACCGGTAACGATTCTGCAGAAGATCAGTATCGTTCCATTATTAAGGACGGGAAATACGTCACATCGGCTGCGCGTGGAATTTCTGTTTCAACAGAAACTCAATTTAATGCCCAGAGTTTTGAAAATAGTATTAATTTGGTCTCAAAAAAATATTTTCAGCCTTCTAATTTTATTTTTCGTGAAGGACAAATTCTTTCAGGTAATACGATTCAAAAGTGGTTGGGTAGATATTCTGATTCCAATTCAAAAGGTTTGAACCCACCAGACAATGGAAGAACTGATAACGGCCGTTCTCCGTATTATCTTCAATCCATTATTGAAGATGATTTCGTTGAACAAACTTCCGAAAACGCCGTTTCTCTTCGAGGAATGACAATCGGATTTGCCATGAACCGAACGGATTCTTACACCAAAGAACAATACGGCCCAATCTACTCTCAAGATATTTCTAAAGATGAGATGGTTGTTCAGGGAAAACAAATTGCCGAAAAAGTTTTGAAACGCTTGAGAGCTATGAAGAGCGTAAAAAATAATCTTCCAATATTGTTGGTTATGTATGAAAACGCCACTGATGATGATTTGGTTGGTGGAGAGCCTTATGCTTATTACTATTCTCGATCAGGAAGTAATATTGGTTCGTGGAGTTCAGTTGATATCAAAAACGTTGTCTTCCCATTTTCTGATGGTTCTGATGAAACTGTAGGAAGCGCTGAAAATACCACTTTCAACAATTTCCAAGATACGATCAAAGATTTCTTCCCAACTCTATCCACAGCTACTGCAACCGGACGCTACGAAAACGGAATTAATACCGGAATTCAAATCGAGATTAATACGGCTTTTTATAGTACTTCTGAGATGAAAGCTCTAACTAATTACGTCTCGTCAATTTTGCCTTCTTATTTCCCAAATACAATTCCAGTTACTGTATCACTGTACGGATCAAAT
>JAISIV010000081.1 GCA_031261865.1 Lactobacillaceae bacterium
GTTACTTCAGATGACGTTTTGATCGTCGACCGTGGAGATATTGACGCTCCGGCGGTTCTCGCTGCGAAATTACCATGGAAGATTGGATTTGTCGTCCACGCCGAACACCGTTCTCCTGATGAACGTGATCAAGCAATCGGCGTAATGCTTTGGAATAACTATTACGAATTTGAATTCGACCATATTGATAAATATGACTACGCAATTACTGCGACCGAAACCGAAAAGAAGCAATTAGAAGAAGATTTCGCATTTAATGGTAATCAAAACCCCGCTCCAATCTTTGCAATCCCAGTTGGTTCAGTAAGTAAAGCGGTCTTAGATCGTAAGCACGTAAAAGTTGCTGACCGTGAACCACATTCACTAATTACCGTTTCTCGATTAGCACCAGAAAAGCACGTGGACGTAATCGGAAACGCAATTCCTCTTATTAAAGAAAAATATCCAGATGTTAAGCTTCACGTTTACGGTGTTGGTAAACACAAAGAAGATTTAGACAAGATTATCGAAGAACACAGTTTGCAAGACAACATCATTTTGCACGGTCATTCGTATGAACTTGATGAACCTTATGAGAATGCTCAAATTTATTTGTCAGCATCGACTTCTGAAGGTTTCGGTCTGACATATTTAGAAGCAATTAGCCACGGAACCACAATCGTTGGTTTGAATGCCCCTTATGGAATTCAGGAAATGACCGATCAAGGAAAAGTTGGTACTTTGATTGATTACAAGCGTTCAGATTTGAAATCGGCATCTAAAAAAATGGCCGAAGAAGTTATTGCTTTGTTCGACAATCCTGAACAACTTCAAAAGTATTCCGATGAATCTTATGCTCGTTCATTGAATTATTCATCCGAATCTATCGCTAAAAAATATGAGGAATGGTTGGAGACACTATGAGAAAGTTATTAGTTTTTAATTCAATTGGCACCCAAGAAAACCGCTTAATGTCTGGTTTTGACGCAAGTGGAATCGATTATCTTGCCGTTTCTTTGAATCCTGAAATTCAACCATCTGAAAAGATTACTGATATTTTTACAGTAGCCGGTCAAATCAAGCACGTTAACAAACCAGTTTTCTTCTCACACTATAAAATCGACGAGCGTTATGAACTACAATCCGATTTCCAATTCGGAATGTTGAAGTTACTCGGTAAAACACTCGCTAACTTTACTTACTATTCAGATCTTCACCGCATCCTGCAACACGTAACTTATCTCGGTGAGAATAATAAAATCGCTTTTATGGAACGCTATGCAAAAGATGGAACTCCAATCTCGCAAACTTTCTATAAAGAAGAAAAACCCGCCTATCAAGAATTTCTCGGTTCAACTCCATTAGCAATTTCTTACAACGATGAAGGATTAATTAATGGCGTTTCCTATAATGGGCAAACCATTTCTTATCGTGGATTCGTTTCTCAAACAATCAGCAAAATTATCGAAGATGGTGACTTTGATGAAATGGTCTTTAATCATTTTGGTGATCCATTATCAGTTGCTATTGATGTCGACCTAATTCCTTCAACTGCAATTTTCTCTGAAGAGGCTCAAGATATTCCTGGAAACTTAGTGTCAGTTCTTGAAGGCAAATTCAATCCTAAACGCGTGGTCTTTACTGGTCCTGCAAAGCGTTGGATTAATGATCCGCGAGTGAAGGCTAGTTCGCTACAAGTTTATGCACTTGATGTGCCAGCTGAAATTACTAAGACTGGTCAACAAATCGACCAAGCTTATGTTTCAACTAGTACTGATGATTTAACTAATATTGAAGAATTGGTGCGCGACAATTCCAATGTTACTTTCAACATCACTGCTCCAACAACTATGTCAGACAAGTTAAATAACTTGGTTAAGTATGACAACGTTAATCTTTTCCCAAACGTCGGATTCTTCGATTTAGAAGACCTGATTAAAACTAACGGAATTTATCTAGATATCAACAATGGTAATGAAGTTGGCAATATTATTTACCAAGCTATTTCAGCTGGCGCCATCGTATTGTCAGATACTCGTGCCTCACGTGAATTGCAATCACCAATGAAACCAACTACCGAAGTTCTGCAAAAGATTGTTAAATCTCGTAAGGATTTCGAAGAAGTCCGTAATCAGATTAACGGCGACATGGGAATTGGTGACAATTCTGATTTCGAACAAATTTTTAAGAAGTAAAACATGACTTTATCGGAAATTTTCACAATACAAAACTTAGCCCACTTACTTGATATTGCAGTAGTGTGGTTTGTTGTTTATAAAGTAGGAACGTGGGTTTCCGGAACTCGCGCCATGCAGCTAGTGCGTGGCGTTTTCATTATCCTTATAATCCGCTTAATTGCTTGGTATTTAGGTCTTGATACTGTTGCATGGATTTTAGATCAAGTTATTTCTTGGGGTCCAATTGCTTTGGTGGTTCTTTTCCAAACCGAACTAAGACAAGCTCTTGAACGTTTAGGGAATGGAGTTTCAATCTTTAAAAGTAAAGACGATCTTCCGGCTGAACTCACTGTTATCGGAGCCCTCGATCAAGCAATTCCGTATTTGTCCCGCCGGAAAATTGGTGCCTTGATTGCAATCGAACGTTCAACTTCACTGCAAGAAATTATCGATACTGGAATCGAAATTGATGCTGAAGTATCCTCCGCATTGTTGATCAACACTTTTATACCAAATACTCCATTACACGATGGAGCAGTGGTTATAAGAAACGATCGAATAGCTAGTGCGACTAGTTATTTGCCTTTGTCTGAAAATGTAACAACTTCCAAAGAATTAGGGACAAGACATCGTGCCGCTTTAGGGCTGAGTGAAGAAACTGATGCAGTCGTTATCGTTGTTTCTGAAGAAACAGGGGAAGTGTCAATTGCTCACGAAGGATATTTAAATCGTCATCTTAAACCTGAAGAATATGATGAGTATTTGAGATCCCATTTATTACCTTCAAAACGTGAATCGAAAAACAGCTGGTTCAGTAAATCAGATTCAAAGGAGGAAAATAATGGATAACATTAAAAAATTCTTCTCGGGTCGTTGGTTCAGAATGGCCGTTTCACTTGTTTTCACTCTAATTATTTTTTCGTATGTCAACGGTACTTTTTCTGGTAATGGTGCCAACAGGGCTACAGACCAACAGTTAGTGGCTACCGATTCAACGACGATTTCTGTGCCTTTAACCGTCAAATATGATGACAGCAAGTATTACGTTACTGGTGCTCCTGAAACAGTTAAAGTAAAAATCTCCGGACCTTCAAGCCTCGTTCTTCAAGCTAGTAAATCGAGTGTGATTTCGGCCACTGTTGATTTAACTAATCCTAAAGTTGGTTCCCAAGAAGCTAAAATCACTTTCAGCGGATTTGCTAGTTCCATTACCGCCGATCCTTCTCGAAAATACATCACTGTTAACGTAATCGAAAAAGCTTCTAAAAAAGTTGATATTGAATCAAGCTATAACCAAGATAATATTTCAGACGATTACAATGTTGAATCATTTAAATTGTCAGACAATACTGCTACTGTCACCGGTGCAAAAGATTTAGTTGAGACCGTTGACCATTTAGTCGCAGTTCCTGATATTCCTAATGATTTATCGGCCGATTACGCAGAGGTTGTTACTTTAAAAGCTGTCGATAAAAACGGAGCTGAAGTTAACGTCGATATTAATCCTGAAAGTGTTACAGCAACGCTGAAACTGGAAAAGAAAGTCGATGACGACTCATCAGAAACCCAAACAAAGAGTATTAGTGTAAATCCCGCTTATACTGGTTCAGTTTCTCCTAATGATTATTCGATTCGCATGAGCACATCTTCAATTCAAGTTACCGGTCCAAAATCAGTATTAGATACCTTGAACTCAATTACCTTAAATATTGATTTAGATACCTTTAGCTCTGACGGCGGTTCAAGAACTTTTTCAGTCACAAAACCTGATGGCGTAACTTCAATTACACCAGAAAATATTGAAGTTACTATTAAACCAAAAACATCGGATTCCTCAAGTAGCGATAGTTCGTCAGCCTCAGAATCTGACAGTAGTTCGGAGAGTAGTAACTAATGGCTATTGAAAATTTAAGCTTAGATATTATAGAAGTCATCACGTTAAATGACGGTAGTAGTTATTACGAATTAGCTAATACAGAGCTGAATACCTATGCTGAATATGCGGCCGAAAACGGAATGATTAAAGAAGTTAAGATCTTGAAAATTTTAATTCCACATTCCACTCGTGTTACAGCTGTCGAAAATTATTATATGGGGAACGTTGATATGCCTACTTGGGAAATGACTGAGTGGGTTCCTTGGCCCAAACCTCAAGAGATTAATGATCAAATAATGCTCGTTTTAGAAGATAACGGTATTTATACAGATTGAGGCAATTCATCACAGTGGATTGCCTTTTTATATACTTATATGTATGAGAAAACCGTTTGTTGTTGCCAATTGGAAAATGAATTTCCTGAATGCAGAAGTTCTTACCTACATGGGGACGCTGATTTCTGAAGTTGGACAAGTCGAGAATGTCGAAATCGGCATTGCCGCACAAGATATTTATCTACCTGAATTAGGGCAAATGACCAAGACCAATAACATTCAAGTGGTTGCCCAAAATGCTCACTGGGAAAACTCCGGTTCTTTTACCGGCGAAACATCTCCGGCAGCTTTGTTCGATTTGGGCGTAGATTATGTCATGCTTGGGCACTTTGAACGCCGTGAGTTTTTTAATGAATCAAATGATACCGTTAATCGCAAAGTGGTGACGGCTTTAAATGACGGTTTAAAAGTAATTGTCGATGTAGAAGAATTTGAACAAGTCGAACCCGTTTTAAAAGGAATCACTGAAGAACAAATGTCAAGGATTACGATTGCCTTTGAACCTACTTATGCCATTGGCTCCGGAGTTTCAGCTAGTGGCGAAGGAGCGCAGGATGTTGCGAGAAGAATTAGAGCCATGATTGGTGATTTATACAATTTAGACACCGCTCATGCTGTTCGTATTCTATATGGAGGATCGGTTACAGTCGATAATGCTTCCGAATTTATCAATCAACGTGACATCGATGGTGTCTTAGTTGGTAAGGCAGGATTAAATGTCGACAACTTTATTGAAATGATTAATATCGCACGTGCAAAGGTTTCCAATGGCTGAAAATATCACCAATACGGAATATGAATTACTTTTAAAGTTCTACGATGAAATATCTGATTTTGATTCCATAAAAAGTTTATCCGCCCATTCATTTATTGAGCATGCCGATGATGAAAAATCTTTTATTAATCTACACCCCGAGCTGGATCCAAGAGGTGTTGACGATACCAATCCTCTAGCCACGATGCTTCTTCAATTAGTTCAAGCAAACTACGTCGAATTGGATCGCGGGAAAAGTTTACCGGCGGTAAACGAATTGTCCGCTCAAAAAAACTTAACTGTTGATCAAAAAGATTTTTTAAAACGGAATTTCAACCAACAAAATCAACGTTTTCAGGAACAAATTACTTATCATTTCTCTGATTTCAACGACCCGGCATTAGCTGAAATTTTGTTTTATCGAATTCGAAGAGAAGGGATGCTGGAGGTTGAAAACGAAACGAATCGTCGTTCAGATGCTAAGCAAGATCAATGGCAAAATGAAGTTTTAATGCTTTTAACGATTGCTGGAGCCTTTTTCGCCTTTGGGCAGACCTGGGGGTCAGTTAATACGACCCTGCCGAAGAGTATTGTGGGCATTGTAAATATTGGTTTTATTGTACTAACGGCCGTTTTTATGATTTGGTTATTGGTCAGACTTTTTAAATCAGAAAGACGTTAATTTCACACAATTTACCACCGAAATTTAGAGTATACTTACTTTTTGTAAGCAATTAAAAGGAGCATAAATTATGAAGGCTATTGCATTTAAAGATTTTAGTGAAGACTATGATGTTTTAGAAGAAATCGAAATTGATCGCCCCGCAGTTGGAGCGGGTGAGATTTTGATCGAACAAAAAGCTGTTGCTATTGATCCTTACGATATTAAATATCGTTCTGGTAATTTTGGTAAAGATGTTGAATTACCATTCGTTGGTGGTTCCCCGGCTTCTGGTGTTGTCGTTGAAGTAGGAGAGGGTGTTACTAATTTTAAAGTTGGTGACCGCGCAGTTGCTGTTCCTCGTAAAGGTGGATATGCTGAATATGTAGTTGCTGTTGCTGAAGAATCCGGTCACATTCCTGATTCAGTTTCATTCGAAGAAGCATCTGCTTTAGCTCTTGGTGGACAAACTGGATACCAAGCTGTCCTTGATGGACTTCAAGTTAAAGATGGTGAAGTTGTTTTGATTCACGGTGGTGCTGGTTCTGTTGGTTACACTGCACTTCAAGAAGCATTAGCTCTTGGTGCAAGCAAAGTTTATACGACTGCTTTGCCAACTGATGTTGATTATTTGCAAGAATTAGATCCACGCGTTCAAGCAATTGATTTCACTACTCAAAAGTTCACTGATATCGTAAAAGACGCTGATAAAGTTCTTGATGTTATCGGTGGTGGAAACCTTATGGGTTCTATCGAAGTAACTAAAGCTGGCGGCCGTGTTGAATCAACCGTTCCATTGCCAGATGGTGCAGAAGAGGCGGCTAAGGAGAAGGGTGTTGAAGTGAATCGTTTCTTCATGAACTCAAACGGTCAATATCTAACTGATATGCTTGAAGCGCTTGTCCGTGGTGACCTTAAAGTCACTATCGGACGTACTGAACCTTTCAATCTTGAAAATTTGATTGAAGGACAAAAAGTTGTTCTTGCTCAAACTATGCGTGGTAAGTTTGTTCTTACTTTTTAAGAAAATTTATAAACAGTTCCTAGTGTGGAGCTGTTTTTTTGTGTCCAAAATATCTCAAAAAATGTAAGCGCATACATGTTAGACTGGTGTTGTTAAATTCTAAACTACAGGAGTTTCAAATGTCTTTTTCAATCGAGGTCCGCGGGGCAAAAACCAACAATCTAAAAAATATTAATGTTGATATTCCACTCGGAGTAATGACTGGAATTACCGGACGAAGCGGCTCTGGTAAAAGTTCTCTTGCTATGGGTACGCTTTACGGTGAGGGGATGCGACGGTATTTAAATGCGCTTTCGACTTATACCAGGCGACGTATTAGTCAAGCCGGTCGTGCTGATGTTGAATCGATCCATCATCTGCCGTCCGCTTTAGCTTTGCGCCAGCGACCACAGGTTCCCGACATTAGGTCAACAGTAGGAACTATGACTGAATCTTTAAATGTCCTTCGATTGATGTTTTCTAGATTAGGTTCTTTGGTTTGTACGAATGGTCATCGCTTCGGGCCAACATTAGCAGTTGCCATGGATGTTGATGTCCATGGAATTGATTGTCCGATTTGTGGAGTTCACTTCATGCCTTATGGAGCCGAAGACTTCGCCTTTAATTCGGCCGGCGCATGTCCTACATGTAATGGAACTGGGGTAGTCCAAGAATTAAATCCCGAATTATTAATAAATGAAAATCTAACAATCAGAGATGGAGCAGTTAACGCATGGAGAACACCGGGCCGTACTTTCATGCCGCTTGTTGCTGAAGCTGCAGGTATTGATATCGACACTCCTTATAAAGATCTTCCTGAAGATCAAAAAGAAAAAGTTCTTCACGGTGAGCGTAAAGAATATGAAATTAATATTCCCTCCAAAAGTGGAAAAGTTTTCCATATGGACCATGCGGTATTCGAAAACGCATTTAACGCTATTGAAGACAGTTTGAAAACTAGTACTAACGAACGGACAATCAAGCGTTTGAATCAGTTCTATACTTTTGGAACATGCCCTACTTGTCACGGAAGCCGCTTTAATCCAAAATTGCTTACTCAATTACTGAATGACAAAAATATTGCCGAACTGTCTGATTATTCAATTGAAGAACTAAAAATTTTTGCCGAAACTCTAAACGCCACTTTGCCTAAAGATATGCAAAAAATGGGTGCCAATCTTGTTGATGAATTATTAGAATTACTCGACGCCCCGATTCAACTTGGCCTTGAATATCTTACTTTGTCCCGCGCTGGAAATACTTTATCAACCGGTGAATTACAACGAATTCAACTCGCGCGGACAATCAGAAATGAAACCACTGGTGTTTTATATGTTCTTGATGAACCAACAGTTGGCCTTCATCCGGCTAACGTCGCAGGACTCTTAAAAATCATGAACGAGCTTGTGGCTCAAGGAAATACTTTAGTAGTCGTCGACCATGATATGGAAGTTATCGGTTCTTCTGATTACATAATTGAAATCGGTCCAGGCTCAGGTCAATACGGAGGTCAAGTAATTTTTGCCGGTCCCTCGTCAGAAGTCGGCAATTCGAATGCACTTGTTGCACCATATTTGAATGGCAGAGCTGAAATCATCACTCGTCAATTGGCACCTGCAGAAGATGTTTTTGACAAAGGACAAATTCAAATAGAAGTCAGTCATCGGAATAACTTGAACAATGTTTCGGCCCGTTTTCCGAAAAACCGTTTAACCAGTATTACTGGAATGAGCGGAGCAGGGAAAACAACTTTGATTTTGGATTTATTACAACCATCAATATTGGCTCAAAATCAAAATCACAGTCTTCCAGAAGGAGTCAAAATGCTTGATGATGGCGGCGTTAAAAACGTCATCATGGTTGATTCAATTCCGGTTGGAAAAAACGCACGCTCGACAGTAGCTACCTATACGGATATTCTTGATAATTTGAGAAAAACTTTTGCTGCTCTTCCTGAATCAAAGTCCCGCAAATTCACCGCTAGTGATTTTTCTTATAATGCCAGCGGAGCTTGTCCTACATGTGGTGGTGTTGGACAAATTACGATGGATGTTCAATATCTTCCTGACGTAACTGAAGTTTGTCCAACTTGTAACGGCGCTAGGTATCGCCAAGATGTTTTGGAAGTTAAGTGGAACAACAAATCAATCGCAGATTTATTGGCTCTTTCGGTAAGCGATGCTATTGAAGTGTTTGCTGATGAAAAAAGGATTTTAAAGACTTTGCATACACTTGAGGAATTGGGCCTTTCATATTTAACTCTTGGAGAAAGCACACCTGAATTATCCGGAGGAGAAGCTCAGCGTCTAAAGTTAGTTTCTCAAATCCATCAAAAACAAGGTGAAACATTATTTATTTTTGATGAACCTTCGGTGGGGCTTCACCCACTTGATATTGAAAATCTGCTTCATGTTTTCGATCTGCTTATCAAACAAGGAGCAACGATTTTAACTATCGAACATGATCTTGAAGTTATTGCAAATTCAGATTGGATTGTAGACCTTGGCCCTGGTGGTGGTACTCATGGCGGACAAATTGTCGCCACTGGAACAGTCAACGCTGTGGCTCAAAATGAAAAAAGTGTCACCGGGAAATACCTCAAAGAATACTTGGAAAAATATGGTGTTTCTGTCTCATAAAACTTTTGAACCAGTCATTATTTGGCTGGTTTTTCATTTGATAAAAATATCGCAATTTTGACTAATGAACTTTAGAAAAATAAAATTAGAAGTGCTGAAAGTTATTTAAGCGTACTAACTAGGAGATAAAAATGTCTGACAAAAAAATCACTGCCGGCTTGGCAGCGTTGAAAGTTATGGAAGGCTGGGGTATCGACACAGTATACGGTATTCCTTCTGGTACATTAAGTGGTTTCATGAATGCTATGGCTAACCCTGAAAACAAGGTTAAGTTCATTCAAGTAAAACACGAAGAAGTAGGTGCTATGGCAGCTGCTATGCAATATAAATTCTCAGGAAAGATGGCTGTGGCTGTTGGTTCTGGTGGACCGGGTGCTACTCATTTAATTAACGGAATTTATGATGCCGCTATGGATGCAACTCCAATGCTTGCAATTTTAGGTTCAAAGCCAGTTCGTGAATTGGGCATGGATTCATTCCAAGAATTGAACCAAAACCCAATGTATGAAAACATTGCCGTTTACAATAAGCGCGTTGCTGTCCCTGAACAGTTGCCATATTTGATTGATGATGCCATCCGTACTGCCATCACTCAAAAAGGTGTAGCCGTACTTGAAGTTCCTGCTGATTTTGGTTTCGCTGAAATTGATGCAGAAATGAACTACGCTAACCCAATCTATTCATCTGGTGATATTTACAAATCTTATAAGCCAGTTGCTCCCGAAGATGCTGATGTTGAAGCCGCACTTGAAATTTTGAAGAATGCTAAGCGTCCAGTAATCTACGCTGGATTCGGTACTCTTGGACATGGTAAAGCTATTCAAGAATTAGCTGAAAAGTTGAAGATTCCTCTTTTGACAACTGCAAAAACTTTCGAAAACTTCGATTGGGATTTTGAAGGTTTGATGGGCTCTGCAGGCCGCGTCGCTTGGAAACCAGGAAACGATGTAATTTTCGAAGCGGACACTGTTTTGTTCCTTGGTAACAACTATCCATTCTCTCAAGTTGAAAACTTTATGGCCGGTGTAAAACAATTCATCCAAGTTGATTCAAACCCAGCCCGTCTTGGACGTCGTCATAAGACTGATGTTTCAATGCTTGCTGATGCTGGATTAGCCGTTGAAGCAATGCTAGCTAAGGCTGAACAAGCCGAAGAAAGCGCATGGTGGAAAGCAAACGTTAAGAATGCACAAAACTGGCGTGAATACATGAACAAAATTGAAACTAAGACTGAAGGTATTCTTGAAGCTTATCAAGTTTATAACGCTATTAATAAGTATGCCGACGAAGACGCTATCTTCTCTATCGATGTTGGGGACGTTACTCAAATGTCCATTCGTCACTTGCACATGACACCAAAGAATATGTGGCGTACTTCTCCATTGTTTGCCACAATGGGAATCGCTATTCCTGGTGGTATTGGTGCCAAGAATGTTTACCCAGATCGTCAAGTTTGGAATATTGCTGGAGACGGTGCATTCTCGATGACTGATTCTGATATTTCAACTTTGGTTCGTTACAACATGCCTACTATTAGCGTTGTTATGACTAACACCCAATACGGTTTCATCAAAGATAAGTATGAAGATACCAATGAATATCATGATTCAAATCTAGTTGATTTCAACGATATCGATTACGCTAAGATTGCCGAAGCTCAAGGAGCAGTTGGATTGACCGTGTCTCGTATCGAAGATATCGATGACGTTATGAAAAAGGCCGTTGAATTGTACAAAGAAGGTAAGGTTGTTGTTGTTGACGCTAAGATTTCTAAGGAACGCCCAATTCCTGTTGAATTATTGAAGCTCGACCCAGCTCTTGCTTCAGAAGATGAGATCAATGCCTTCAAAGAACGTTACGATGCTCAAGATCTTGTTGCTTTCCGTAAGTTCTTAGAAGACGAAGGTCTCAAGTCTCAAGTTGTTCAAGTTAACGACGAAGACACTAAATATAATTTCTAATCATTAAACATTAAATCCGAGTTTATATGCTCGGATTTTTTTGTGTTTTGGAAAAATGAAATTGCCTTGTGATTATTTAGATTAATTTCTAAATCAGTTGACTTACGGTCTGGACTGAACTACAATTACTCTTTGTAAGCGCTTACAGAAAGTGCTAGGAGGACAAATGTCGGATAAGAAAATTACAGCTGGATTGGCTGCTCTAAAGGTTATGGAGGGATGGGGAATCGATACAATGTATGGAATTCCTTCTGGTACTCTTAGTGGCCTAATGAATGCAATGGGAGATCCAGAAAATCACATTAAGTTCGTGCAAGTAAAACACGAAGAAGTTGGTGCCATGGCGGCCGTCATGCAACATAAGTTTGGTGGAAAAATTGCCGTTACTGTTGGTTCCGGTGGACCAGGAGCAACACACTTGATTAATGGCTTATATGATGCCGCAATGGACCATACACCAGTTCTTGCAATCATTGGTTCAAAACCTGTTCGTGAATTAGGTATGGATTCATTCCAAGAACTTAATCAAAATCCAATGTATGAAAACATTGCCGTTTATAACCGACGTGTTGCTACTGCTGAATCACTTCCTCACTTGGTTGATGATGCAATTCGCACAGCGATTTCAAAAAACGGAGTCGCAGTTCTAGAAGTGCCAACTGACTTTGGTTTTGCTGAATTAGACGAAGATTCAATCTACCAAAACCCGCTTTATTCATCGGGAAATGTTTATGAAGGATACCGTTCAGCACCCGTAAAAGATGAGGAAATTGATGCTGCCGTAGAACTCCTAAATGATGCTAAGCGTCCAGTTATCTATGCTGGTGTTGGAACTCTCGGTCATGGGGCATTAGTTCAAGAATTGTCGCGTAAGCTAAAAGCTCCTGTTATTGTAACTGGAAAGAATTTTGAAACTGTCGAATGGGATTTTGAAGGATTAACTGGTTCTACATTCCGTGTTGGTTGGAAGCCAGCTAACGAAATCATTCTAGAAGCTGACACCGTTTTATTTGTTGGGACAAATTTCCCATTCGCCGAAGTTGATGGAACTTTCCGTAACGTTAAGAAATTCATCCAAATCGATAATAATCCTGCCATGCTCGGAAAGCGTCATCAAACAGATGTAGCAATTCTAGGCGATGCCGGTGAAGCACTTGATGCTATTTACAAAAAAGTTGCTCCAGTTGAAGAATCAGCATGGTGGAATGCCAGTCTTAAGAACGTCCAAAACTGGCGTGATTACATGAATAAACTTGAACAGAAAACTGAAGGTCAATTAGAAGCCTTCCAAGTTTATAACGCTATCAATAAATTCGCCGATGAAGATGCAATCTTCTCAATCGATGTTGGGGATGTTACTCAAATGTCTACTCGTCACCTACACATGACTCCAAAGAACATGTGGCGCACTTCTCCATTGTTCGCCACGATGGGAATCGGTTTACCAGGAGCTATTGGTGCTAAAAATGTTTATCCTGATCGCCAAGTCTGGAATCTTGTTGGTGATGGTGCCTTTTCAATGGTTTATCCAGATATCGTGACTGCTGTCCGTTACAAGATGCCAATGATTAATGTTGTCTTCTCAAACGATCAATATGGTTTCATTAAAGATAAGTACGAGGACACAAACACTAATAATACCGATGATATTGTTGACTTCACTGATGTGGATTACGCAAAAGTTTCTGAAGCACAAGGGGCCGTTGGACTTACCGTTTCTCGAATCGAAGATATCGATCGCGTAATGCAAGAAGCCGTAGATTTGTTCAAACAAGGCCGCGTGGTTGTTGTCGATGCTAAGATTTCTAAAGAACGTCCAATCCCAGTTGAAACCGGAACTCTTACACTTGATACTACTTTGTACCCGGAAGATGTGGTTAACGCTTACAAAGAGAAATATCAAGCTCAAGAGCTAGTGCCATTCCGTCAATTCCTTGAAGAAGAAGGACTTACTTCTCAATACATTAAAGAAGATAACGGAAATAACTATAGTTTCTAAAAATTAGTAAATTTTAAACGTCAACATTTGGTTGGCGTTTTTTTAGTTGCAAGGTAAAAAATTTGTCCTATTAAAAAAATGTTTAAAAGTTTTACTACAGTTTTGACGGTAACCAAAAAAATCCCAATTATTCTTGGGACTTTTTTTGGATTTTAATGTATTCGTCTGCCCAGACACGCATTGCCTCATGGACTGGTTGCAATTCCATCCCAATTTCGGTCAAGGAGTATTCGACTCGAGGTGGTATTTCAGGAAAAACTTGTCTAGTTATAATTTCTTTTGATTCTAGCCACTTCAAATTTTCAGTTAAAACTTTCTGTGAAACATCCAGCCTTCTTTGCAATTCGTTGAATCTCAAAGGGCTTTCTTCGAGCAGAGTATTTACAATTTCCGGACGCCACTTATTACGATGCAATTCGTTCAAGGTAACTAAGATTTCTGCTATGTCGTCATTCATTTCCACACTAAAAGTCATATCTAAATTGTCGCACAGCTATTCATTAGTTACCATTTGGTAACTGGCTTACTAACAAGTGCCTACTTACATTATTTTTTTAGAGGTGTTAAATTATTTGCGGAGGACAATTAACATGTCAAATATTCAAACTGCAAAAAACTTAGTTGGAACATTCGTTTCCGGAGACGTTGAAGTAGCTCGTCAAAGTGCTTTGCCAACTTATATTCAACACAACTTAGATTTCGGTAATGGTTTAGAAGCTTTTATTGAAGCTGTAGAAGGTTTGCAACAAGCGCCAGTTAAAACTACTTTAGAAACAGTTCGTGAATTCGAAGATGGTGATTATGTCATTCTTCAAAACAAAATCAATTTTGCCGGATCTGGAGATGCAACTAGTTTCGATGTTTTCCGTTTCGAAGGTGATAAGATTGCTGAACACTGGGATAACGTAACTCCAGTTGTCGCACCTAATCCATCTGGACACACACAACTTGATGGGGCGACAGAAGTTTCAGACCTAGATAAAACTGAAGAAAACAAAACTTTAGTTGAAAATTTCGTTAAAGATGTTTTGATGGGAGCCCACCCAGAAAAAATTGAAGAATATCTAGCTGGCGAAGATTACATTCAACACAATACCGGAATCGCTGATGGGGTTTCTGGGGTATCAGCTGCCTTTGCAAAAATGGCTGAAGACGGCGTTGCTATGGAATACCAAGAAATCCATAAGGTTCTTGGTCAGGGTAACTTCGTACTCGTAATGGGTGAAGGAAAATTTGCAGGTCAACACGTTGGATTCTACGATTTATTCAGAGTGACAAACAGTAAAATCGTTGAACACTGGGATATCATCCAAGAAATTCCTGCCGAATCAGAATGGAAGAATCAAAACGGGAAGTTCTAAATTAAATTCTTTTAAGGTCTCATTATAAAGCGAGGCCTTTTCCTTTACAATTTTTCTAATGATAAAAACACAACTCTTAATTATCGGTGGAAGTGATGCTGGAATTTCAGCCGCTTTACAAGCGCGTGAATTGAATAAAGAAATCAAGATTACGATTGTCATGGCTGACTCATATCCTAACTTTTCAATTTGCGGATTGCCCTATGCTCTTAGTGGGGAAGTCTCAAAGTGGCAAAATTTGTCTCACCGAACGATGGATGATTTGAAGGCCTATGACATTGATTTTTATTTAGATACCATTGTTGGTTCAATCGATGTAGAAAATCATCAGATTACTGCCGGAAATCAAGTTTTTGAATATGAGCAATTAATAGTTGGTACCGGTATGAAAGCTAAAACATTACCCATCTTTGGCGATGAGTCTAAAGTTGGTTACCTAACTTCGATGGGTAGGTTTTTCCAAGTAGAAGCTGCTCTTAAAAATCCAAATATTAGAACAGTTGCTGTAGTTGGCTCTGGTTATGTCGGCATTGAAAGTGCAGAAGCTTTAAAGAAAAGAGGCTATGAAGTCGTCCTAATAACAAAAGCGCCTGAAGTACTTTCAACTTTAGATGCTGACTTGTCTAAGACGCTCCACGACAAACTTGTCGAACAAGGAATTAAAGTTATTACAAATCAAAAAGTTGATGCAGTTTATGCTGATAATTTTGATTTCACATTAGTTGCCGTAGGTGTCAATCCGAATTCTAAATTGCTAATCGATGCTGGAGCGGATTTTGACGCTCGGGGTGCTATTGTAGTTGACGATCAGATGCATACGAGTTTAAAAGATATTTACGCGGCCGGTGACCTAGTTGAAACTAAGCATAGACTTCTCGGTCAAACTTATCTACCGCTTGGAACAACTGCTCATAAACAAGGCCGCATAGCTGGAGCAAATGCGGTAGGTTCAGAATCGCATTTTGCTGGCATTCTCGGAACCCAAGTTATTCGAGTATTTGATTTAATTGCCGCTAGAACCGGTTTAAGGTTATCCGAAGCTATTGCTGCTGGCTTTAATGCCATCGAAGTCACTGGTAACGCTGATGATCACAAAGCTTATATTCCGGGTAGTCATTCAATTCAAATTAGAGTGGTGGCCGATGTTGACACTCATCGGATTCTGGGTGCTCAATTGTTGGGTTCTACAGGAGCTGAAATTCCAAAGAGGACTGATATTTTTAGTACAGCTATCTACAACCAAATGACCGTCGAACAATTTAGCGATCTTGATTTAACTTATTCACCAGTTGTTGGTTCTCCTTGGGATGCTGTTCAAATGGTTGTTCAAAAACTTGAAGCTGCAATTAGGAATAATGATTGAACAATACGTTGATATGTTAAAAAAGTCCGAGGATGATTACATTAGACGAGAAGAACTATTGCATTTTATTAAAGACGAATTCGCTGATAACCCAATTGTTTTAGTGCCTTACGTTGATTATTTTGCAACCTTTTTAGATAGTTCTAGAAATCTGACGCGGTTAATCACTTTTTACATTCTCAGATTTATCGCCAGTATCGACCCAACCAAAATTCATCCGTATCTTGAATATTTTCAAAAAGGAATGAACGATAAAAATATTAGTGTCCAAGACAATTCTTCATTTGTCCTTGGTTATCTTGGTGGACAAACGAATTTAGATATTTTAATCTCTCATTCAAAAACAATGGTTCCTAATCATGCCGTAGCTCATGCTGATAGATTTTTACAAGCAAGTAATGGATATGGTTTTTCAGAATTGATGGAAGTCTTAGATCAACGGCAAGGTGAATTTTCAAAAAATTCACTCAACAGACTTAACAGAATAAAAGTAAAATTTAGTCAGAGGTAAAGTTATGTGGAATCAAGAAGAATTATTTGAGTTTAAGAAGTTGGATGATTTATTAATCGCCCCATTTCATAATGATATGAAGACAACTGGTACGCCGACTCATATTTGGAATGTAGTTGTCGAAAATGGGTTATTTGTCCGTGCCTATAACGGGCAAGAATCATCCTGGTATCAAGCCGCAGTTCGAAATGGACAAGGCAAAATTTCAATCGGCGGCAAAGAATATGATGTCGAATTTATGCACGTCGATGATAAAAATAAATTAAAAGAAGTTGACGATGCATATATGGCAAAGTATGCCGGGTCTCCTTATCTACCTGATATGACGGAAGATCGTGCAAGAAACGCAACGATTCAAATAATGACTAAAGAAAATTAAAAACAAAACGGCCAACTGAAAATTGGCCGTTTTGTTGTGACAGTTAAATTAATTTTTATCGAAATATTTATATGAGAAGTAGTAAACCCATGCTTTAACTAGCTGACCTAGTGATAAATAGACTATTAATGAATTAAAAATTAAAGCCTTACTTAGAACTTGCATTAGAGCTCCTTCGAAAATAACCATCAGTACCAAAACGATAAACCAAAGCTTATCAACTTTTGAAGTAAAAAGTTCTGCTTTTTGAATGTTTACCCATTCTCTTTCATCGTTGTGCGGTGTATTTTGGTCTTCTTTTAGACTTAAGCCGTATTTATTTACCCTACTAAGTTTGAGGGGACTTGTTCCAGTACTTTTTCGAAACCAAATTAGTAACGCCGCTTCCAAAATGATTACGAGAGAGGTAAAACCAAAATCTTTTTGTTGAAAGAAGATAATTCGCCATAACAAGAAACCAACGACAACAGAGAGTCCTGTTCTTAAAATCGCGGTTTTTAATGTAATCAAATTCGTATCAATCATTTTTTTCTCCGAATAAATCATCAACGGTTGTTCCTAAGACTTTAGCCAACGAAAATGCCAGCGACAAAGATGGATCATATTTGTTAGCCTCAATGGCGTTTATAGTCTGTCTAGTGACCTCAGTCTCTTTAGCTAATTTTTCTTGGGATAAACCGTTTTGACTTCTTAATTTTTTAATATTATTGTGCACATCAACAATGTAAAACATCTTTTACATAATGTCAAATATGTTTTACATAAAAGTCAATTTACAAAGCATATTCAATGCTAGGATGGAACCATGACATATAAAATGTTAGTTTCTGATGTAGATGAAACACTTTTAAATAACGACGGAACCATCAATCAATTGAATGTCGATGCCATTAAGAAAGCTGCTTCGAATGGCTTTAAATTTGTCCCCAATACTGGAAGATCTTTCAATTCGGTACAAGACTTATTAGAGATTCTTGGCCTAAGGGATCAGATTAATCAATACGTTATTTCATACAATGGGGCCGCAATTATCGAGAATAAAAACAACGCCCCTTTGATTACTCGAGGAATGGATTTTAATTTAGCTCAAAAAGTATTCGAACTGGGTTTGGTTGACAATACGGTTGATGCTCATATTTACACACTGGATACTCTTTTTATTTACAATATTTCTCCAACCGATAAAACATACATGGCTCAACGTGGCGTGCCTTATAAAATCATGGTAGACGAAGACTGGTCGTTTTTAAAAAATGAAGCACCGATTATGAAAGTTATTTTTGAGCACCCAGATAAAGATGTTCAAAAGGCCATCTATCAGTCAGTTATGAGAGAGCTTTCTAATGAAGTCGAAGGAACTTTTTCTTCAAGTCGTTACGTTGAATTTAATACCAAGGGTGTCGATAAGGGAAGCGCTTCATTGTTGCTTGGCGAGAAACTAGGAATTAATCCAGATGAAATTATTGCCGTTGGTGACAATAACAATGACCTTTCGATGATTAAAGCTGCCGGATTGGGTGTCAGTGTTGCTAATGGAATTCCTGAAGTAAAAGACGCCGCAGATTACGTCACTAAAAGTTCTAATAATCAAGGCGCGATAGCGGAAATATTGGAAAAATTCGTTTAAAATAACTTTTATACAAAAGGAGAGATTATGAATTTATTTAAAACTGCTAAGTGGACAACCATTATCGTTGGAATCCTACTTGCACTAATCGGAGGTTATGGTTTCTTTCAACCAGTCAGCGCTTCTGTAACGGTTATTTTGTTATTGGGAATCGCAGCCATTATTCGCTCGGTCACTGATTTTGTAAACGCCTTTAATAGTCAGTTCTTAAGAGGGACACACGTTTTCGCTGGACTTTTAAACTTGATTGTCGGAATCATTTTGATTTTCGAGCCGGGTGTTGGCCACCTTTATTTTGGGCTTTTAATTAGTTTCTGGGTTCTTTTTGGATCTATCCAATATATTGCGGTTAGTTTTTCTAATGAGTTTGTATCTGGATGGGTTAGATGGTTATCAGTCCTACTAGGAGTTCTTGGTGTATTCGCATCAGTTTATTTGTTATTGGCGCCAGGTTTGACTTTCCTCGTCGCCATCCAAATTGCTTCGTTCTATTTAATCATTTTGGCTGTCATTATGATTATTACGGGAATCTCATCAACAGAAAATTAATTCAAATCCACTACGGTGGATTTTTTTTATTATGGACAAACAAAATTTAATTAAACGAATTATGGCCGATCCCCAAAACGCCTCTTATACCGCGAGAAATATCAAACCTGTTTTTCAAATAGGTTCAAAGGTCAAATTACTCATTATTTCTCAAGCCCCAGGTTTAAAAGTAGAACAATCAGGTATTGTCTTTACGGATAAAAGTGGTGATAGATTAAGAGACTGGTTAGGAATCAATTCTCAAACTTTTTATAAATCAGGATTAATAGGCGTTCTTCCAATGGATGCCTATTATCCCGGAAAGGCCAAGACAGGTGATTTGCCACCAAGAAAAGAATTCGCTCCAAAGTGGCACCCTCAAATTCTTTCGATGATGCCCGATATTCAAATGACGCTTCTGATTGGAAATTACGCCCAAAAATTCTATTTAAAAGATTCCAAAACCCTCACACAAAGAGTAGAAGATTTTGAACAATACCTCCCAAAGTATTTCCCTTTGCCTCATCCAAGTCCTTTGAATAATATTTGGTTAAAAAAGAATCCATGGTTTGAATCAGATGTGATTCCCAACTTGAAAAATGAAGTTTCAAGGATTCTGAAATAATTATTCAAAATTCATGATTGTATTACATATACGTGCTTAAATAAGAGTATGACAATTCCTAAAATTATCGCCACTGATTTAGATGGCACTTTCTTTAACGATTCCCATTCTTTTAATCATGACAAACTGGCTAAACTTCTAGATTACCTAGATGCCAACAATGGTCATTTTATTGTCGCTACCGGAAACAGTCGAAACGTGGTCGATGCAGTTTTCGCCGAATTTATCGGCCGTTTTGATTACTTGATTCAAAACGGAGCGGAAATTATAACCAAAGAAAACAGAACTCTTTCTTTGAAGACAATCAACCCCTTACATTTAGAAACCGTTAAAACAGTTATTCAAAATAGTCCATTAGAGTCCGGGTTTGGAAATATTTACACTACTTCAAAAAATGGTTACATGCTAGCAACTGACAAGGGTAAAGGTTTTAACTACCAAGCAGCCGTTGAAGAATTTCCAGAGTTAGTTTTTATTAATTCTTTAAACGAAATTCCTGATCCAGTTATCAAAGTTATCGTTAACTGGCCAGAAGCCAAAGCTATGAGTATGGTTAATGAGTTAAATATTGCTTTGGATGGGGCTGCAACAGTTACGACTTCCGGTAATGGATATATCGACGTGATTGCAGGAGGCGTTAATAAAGCTGAAGGCTTAAAGATTTTTGGTGAATATTACGACGTCCCGTTTTCTGATATGGCCGCTTTTGGTGACAATCTAAATGACTTCGAAATGCTTTCGGAAGTTGGACATCCTATTGCAATGATAAACGGGCATGAAAAATTGCTTTCCCAATTTGAACTAAGTGTTGCTTCCAATGATGATGATGGAGTCCTCGACACCATAAATAGTTGGATGTAATTAATTAGTTCTAATCCGCGAGCCAAATTCTTGGCTCTTTTTTATTTTCAAAAAACTTTTAAATCGCGCACGAAATTTGAAATTACAAAGGGGATGAATATCGTATGTCCGCGTTACAATAAAACGCAATGATTAAGTTTGACCACATTTCAAAAAAATATGGAAACGATTACGCCGTCCAAGATTTATCTCTAGAAATTGAAGATGGAGAATTATTTGTTCTAGTCGGACCATCTGGTTCAGGTAAGACAACTGCCATGAAAATGATTAATCGATTAGTTGAGCCTACTGATGGCGATACTTATGTGAGAGGTGTCCGTGCTATTGATTATGATTTAGTAGAATTGCGTCGCGGGATTGGTTATGTTTTGCAGAATTCAGCTCTTTTTCCGAATATGACGATTGCACAAAACGCCGGTATTCAATTAGAGATGATGAAAGTCAACAAAGTTGAACGAGATCAGAGAGTTAATGATTTGTTAGACACGGTTGGCCTCAATCATCAAGACTACGCAAATCGTATGCCTGACGAACTATCAGGTGGTGAACAACAAAGAGTTG
>JAISIV010000030.1 GCA_031261865.1 Lactobacillaceae bacterium
CTGGCAAGCGGCCTGGATTTTGTGCCAGGTGACCATCCGCTGTCCAACTATTGAGGGTATTTGTGGAGCCGGCTTTTGCATCACTTCCGCCGAATAATGAAACTCGGTTCGGGTTATAAAGCATTGCTACTCGGATATTCGCACCAGGTGCGCCACCGTCTTTATCGTTTTCAGGATCGATTTGTAAGAACTGGTAAGTTGGTCCGCCGTTAGCTGCAATTGCATCCACCAAACGTTGCAAGGTTGCCGTTGCATCAACAGTTCCATCGTCGACTGCCCCATTGTTATCCTGAACTTCTTCTAGAGAAATGATATCTGGGGTTTTAAGATTGTCGACAATTTGCTTTGCAATTTGATTGACGCGTGCATCATCGGTAGCGGGGGCGGCGGTAAAGTTTTCAATATTGAATTCAGAGACAGTTAACTTTTCCGCATTACCTACGACATTCGTTACTTCGGGGGCGTTATTAACGTTAACAAAACCTTTATTAATCAAATCGTCTTGCTTAATTTTGACCTTGTAGCGACCGTACGAATAATAAACAGGCCCAACTAAAGGTTGAGTGTAATAATCACCGAGATCACCTTTCGTATTGCTTGAATTGCTCATCCAAGTAATCGTACCGGCGTATGGTTTATCCGGCTGAAGTAGGTAGCCACCCATGCTAGTAGTGAGTTGGGAATTGCCTTTGATTAACGTGTCGAATTCACTATTTTTAATCGGCCCAGTTAGTACTGCGTCAGATTCAGAGACTAGCATTCCCTCACGCGCTTCCCAGAATTTTAAAGCGGTTGCTGTATCAGTGGGAACTTTATCCGTGTTCAAATCGTCAGCCGTTGGAAGTTCGTTTCCGGACGAGAGAACTTTCAAATTAGAGATATTAGTAACTGACGTTAAAGTTAAATCTGTTGTTGCCGCATCAGAATAACCTTCATTCCAAATCTCTGAAACTAGTCCATCAAAAGAAATGAGGTCCCCTACTTTAACACCAGCATTAGTCAAAGTCGCAGCAGTTGTTTTTACAAAAATCCCATTAGAAGTGTTTTGATTGTTGTCATCTTTATCATTAGGATCTTGGACAAAGATTTTCGTTGTTCCATCTATGTATGTGACAACCCCAGTAATTCCGTCAAGGAACTGATTTTTGTAAGGAGACTCATTACCGTCACCCTGAATTTCAGAAATAGTAGCTGGGGCTGTAACAGGTTGGACGGTGTGTTCAGGCTTAAAATCTTCGAAAGCCTGTAACTTTAATTGAAGTTTACCCGTTGAATCAGTGGCGACAACGGCCACGACATCAGCATTGTCGTCTTCAATATATTTACTAACAAAAGTTGCGTAATCAATTCCTAACCGATTGTCGATTAATAAGGGCGCCGAATTACCGCTGGCATCAGTGATAGTTACGAGTGTTGAGCCATAAGTATTGAATTTCGTGAAGTTGGAAATTGTCACACCTTGTAAATCAACTACCGAACCTTGTAGATTTGAAAGATCAGATACGGCAGTAACTTTTGGTGTGAAGCCAACATTAGTACCAGTATTAGTAGCGATCGTTGGCGTAATTTCCACTTCGCCGTTATAAGTGGTTATTTTTCCGGTAAGGTTTACAAGATCGCCAACTTTAGCTGTGAAGCCGAACTTAGTGGCATTGGCTGCGGACATATAAACATAAACACCTGCCGTATCGTCTGAAACATAGAAGTTATAACCTCCAAGCACTCCGGGGGTAGTGGTTACCGTCGCTTTAACAGTAACGACCGTACCGCTGGCAACTTTTCTAGCATCGGCGACACTTAGTTCATTGGTAGCTGCGTGAACTTGAAGCGCATATGGAACCGTTAGTAATGTGGCCACTGGTGTAGCAGCAGATGTAGCAAGGGTGAAAACGGCAAGGGCCGCTGTGATTTTCTCTAAATTACGTGTCATTTTCTCTCTCTTTTGGTAAAATGTTCGCTTATAGCTCATTTATTTGTAGACAAACGGCTCGTTTATATTTATATCATCGTTTTTAACGAACTTTATCACCCAAAATTACAATGATTGGTCGTTTTCTATCTTGCAGACAAACTATTTTGATTTGAAAATCCGTTTTCAATCTACTATTAAAAATTCACATATCGACACAATAAAAAAACACTTCAACAAAATTGAAGTGTTCATTCTCTTCTTTTAGAGACCAACGACACAGACTTGTGCTCACCAGTCAGTAGAAAATCCAAAAGTTTGTGTTTATTATTTCTAGACAACGGTAAAACTAAATTGTTTTTTAGAAAAATCAGGTCACCCTCAACTTTTGATATAAATTTTTCATTAACCAAATAAGAATTATGAATTCGGGCGAGCATTTCAAAATTATCATCCTCAATTCTGTTTATTGATCCATTGATATCAAAATCTTTATCTACTAAGTGAATTCTGACTTTATGCGTTCCAGTTAAAGTTTCAATAAAAACTAGTTTTTTTTCATCAATCTGGTAGGATCTAGTCTTAGTATTTATCTCGACGTACTTATTCTTTTTATGATTCAGTGAAGGTTCAATTAAGAAAAAATTTTTTAATTGAATTTGCTTGTTTAAAAAAACCGTCGGTAGAGAAACATTGTCCGAAAGTAATGTGATGGTTTTCGAGTATTTTTTAAATTGACTCTCATATTGCCGATACTCATTAAAATTATCCATAAATAAAACTCTAGAAAAATCACTAAATAATTCAAACATTTCAAAAAGATCCTCAGGGGTATTTGCGATAATTACCTGATCGAAACCTGAAATATCAAAATCTTTAAAAACTATGCTTTTCGACTTCTTGACAAAATTATAAAATATGATTTTCATATTGGCTCCTAATATACCAGTTAGGCAAAAATTAAACCATTCAGGAAATCAACCGCAAATTATTTTATACAAGAGATATATTGTTTTGTAACCAATAGGTCAGGAGAAAGAAAATGAAAAACAAGAAAGCTTTACTTTTTTTAACAACTATCGCACTTACCGCACTTGGAGGGGTGACGGCATCGGCGTCGGTAACTGGAATCAACACGAATAATTTAATCACTACCAACGTGGCTTACACAACCATTTCGAATAATTTGCAGAGCGGTGGTCCGGATAAGTGGGTTATTAGTCAAACTTACAATATCTACACAACTATAAAAGGACGCACCGCTTATTACACCAAGACTGTTTGGAAATACTGGGATGGTCATACTGAAACGGTTTATCTTGAACAATAAGAGTGCATCTTCAAGTTTAGTTTTTGTAGTATTGGTCCTCCTCGGACTTATCATTTTTTTCAATCCGATTGTAAACTTGGTAGGCACTACAAATTTAAGTTTCTTGAATTTGTATCTCATGGTTAAAAGCTCTCATCCATTGCAGATACCTTTATTCTTAATTTTTGCACCCGTTTTACTCTTAACGATCACAATCATTGAAATAATTGTTGTCCACAAAAAAATAAAAGTGGTT
Source organism: Lactobacillaceae bacterium (assembly GCA_031261865.1). Taxonomy (GTDB): domain Bacteria; phylum Bacillota; class Bacilli; order Lactobacillales; family Lactobacillaceae; genus Oenococcus. The sequence goes on from JAISIV010000030.1 coordinate 3,475, forward strand.
GACAATACTTTTACCTTGAAGAAGCTAGGTTACATTCTTATTCCCCTTTTGACTTACTTAGTTTTAAAAATGTCTTTGCCTAGCATCGACGTTTTCTTCGTGAAACTCAACCATATATTTTTTTCCGAACCAATTCTAAAATCGGTTCGAGGGAATAACAAAATTATTCTCTCTCAACTTGAAGATTTGTTGATAAACATTCCGGGAACTTTGGTTATCGCACCATACTTTGAGGAAATGATTTTCAGGTATTGGATTGCAATTATCGAAAATTCAAAAATACGGTTGTTTGCCTATTCCGTAAGTTCACTACTGTTCGCGTCCGCACATCAGGCACGAAGTATTGGTCGATTTTTGATATTAGTCGTATTCGCGTTAATGTCATCCTACATTTATGAAAAAACTAAGAGAATTCAATATAGTATGTTATTCCACTCTGCATCCAATTTAATAACCACGGTTGAACAACAGTTGTTTATCGTTTTTTAAACCCAAAAAGTCCGTTTATCTTATCGATAAATGGACTTTTCCTTTTTGTATTATTATGCAATTTCAAATTCACGATCAGCCAATCTGATTTTTACATCAGCAGCGGCTGCAACGTTGTCATCGTGGGTAACAATGATAACTGTCTTGTCATCTTTATGTGCTATTTCTTGGAACAGAGAAATAATTCCTTTTGAAGTTTCAGAATCCAAGTTTCCGGTGGGTTCATCAGCTAAGATTACTGGAGCGTCAACCGCTAAGGCACGGACCACGGCGACTCTTTGTTGTTGTCCTCCGGATAATTTTTGGACATTTTTAGTAGCCAAAGTTTTATCAATTCCTACTCGTTCTAATAATTGAAGCGCATATTCTTTATCGCCTTTATGTTTAGACTCGGTAATCGACAAAGCACTTAAAACATTTTCGAGAGCCGTCATGTAATTCAACAAGTTATAGGCTTGGAAAACGATAGCAACATCATGTTTTCGGTAATTAACTAAACCAATTTTTTGAATAGGTTTACCGTCGAATTCAACGTCACCAGAATTAGGAACATCAAGACCGGCAATAAAACTTAGAAAAGTTGTTTTTCCAGATCCGGATTCACCAACTATCGAATAAAGGGTGGACGGTTTAAATTCCATATTTACGTCTTTATACAAAGCGTCATCTGGGTGGCCAAAACTATGGGTCAAATTTTTAACTGTAAGTGTCATTCTATCTCCTTATTCGTTGGTAAGAATCTTTTTTGGCTTAAGTCTGAATATTGGAATAGCTCCTAAAGCCGTGGCTAGAGCAGTGATTCCGATTCCAAAACCACCAAGAGTGAAAATCGTTTTTGCATCTACGTGAGTCGACAACTTATTCAATTCAGAATTACCAGTAATAAGTGTTCCGAATCGTCCACCCATACCGCCAGTAGGACGAGTAGTATTTGTAGAAGAACTAGTTGAATCACTTTGTTGTGTTTGCATTTGTCCAGGTCCACCTTGACCTCCTGGAGCACCCGCACCAGCCCCAAGCGTTTGACGCTGGGTTGTTTGTTGGTTGATAAGAGTTTGACCAAGAGAGTTTCCGATAAAGCCACCGATGACTCCAGAAATTGCCATACTTGCTAGAACAACCATGAATAATTCAGCGAAGAATTGACCGACAATTTTAATCTTACTTTCACCTAATGCGAGAAGTACACCGATTTCATGAGCACGTTCGCGAATCAAAAGCATGAGAATCAATCCAAGAATAGCGGTCCCTGCAATAGCAACAACCCAAACTATTTTGCTGGCGAAACTTTCAACGTTTTTCATCGGTTGATTAAGCATTTCATACATTTGAGAACTAGTAGTTAACTGAAGAGTGTCTGTATCAATATCTTTTGTAGCGGCTTTGACAAAACTATTTTCTTTAGAAGAATCGGTCAAAGTATAAGTAACATTTGAAACCTTACCGTCGTTTCCAGATAGGGAACTTGCCAAAGTATATGAAGAATAAATTGTATTAGTTGGATCTGTCGCACCAGGGCCTGCTTGAGCGGAAGTAGACTTGGCCTCGTAAATTCCTACAACAGTTAGAGTTTGTGATTCGGAATTTGAATCAAGGACTTTAATGGTACTTCCGACTTTAAGATCATTTTGTTCAGCCAGATGGGTTTCAATGACCACATTATTAGTGTTTTCATCAGAAGTCTTAATTCCTCGCCCTGAAGTAATCACATAGTTTTCATTTTTAAAATTAGAATCGGCAGCCGTTGTCGACACACCTGAGATAGCAGCTTTACTTGTATCTTGTTGAGGACCGAAATTATTTTGATTTGAAGTCGAACTTGTAACCAAATCAAATCCGTCCGGTGTAACGGTTGCTGATGAAGTCATTTGGTATCCTGAGACATTTGAAAGATCGGCAATCTTCTCAGCAGTTGAGACATCAATAATCGTTTGATTCATATTAAATGAAGGGCGACCATTGTTTTCGGTAGTGGAACTCGAACTAGAGCTTGAAGAATTATTTTGATTAAACATCGCTTGTCTGTTTGCTGAAAGCACCACCGTTGTTCCAGCAGATTTCTGAGCGTTTTGCGAAGAAGTTATTGCGGCATTTTGAATTAACAGACCGGAAAGAACAAAAGTCATAATTGCCGTGGTGACAAGTGTCAACAAAGCCGTTCTTCCTTTTTTACGAGTGAGATATAACCAAGCGCGTTTTAAAAAATCCATATCAATCTCCTTTTGATATGGAAGAGTTTATAAACCGAAGATTAATCGTAGTTTAGCTGGAGATTAAATCGAGATTAAAAGTTGCGCAACTAGCAGTTGCTAAAATTCAACTTATTAGTTACTTCAATCTTTTGAAAAACGGGGTTTAATAAATACATGGACAAATTAAAGTTAATCGGGAAAAACATAAAGGCGTTACGACAAGAACAAAACTTGACTCAAGACCAATTCGCAGAAATACTACACGTTACAAGGCAAAGTGTTTCAAAATGGGAAACGGGAGATTCGGCACCAGATATCGAGAATTTAATTTTCATCGCCGAAAAATTTGGCGTATCAATGGATGATCTAGTCTTTGGAATCGGTCATCGAAACACTAGCAATAATAAGACGTCCGCTCTTGAATATTTAGACAGGAAGAATCAACGAGAAGAAAATCGAAAAATCTTAAACCGCCCAAAACAAATTACAAACGTCTGGGAATTTCTGGCTGAATACTGGTGGGTAGTTACAGCGATAATTGGGACCATAGGTTGGGCAGTTGCGATAGCGCACTAATTTTTTCTCAAACAAAAAATCCTCGAATTTAAGTTTCGAGGATTTTTAAATTATGCAGTTTGAGAGGCAGTTGCCACATCGTATTCAACTTCGATGTGGTGAGTATAAACATCAGTGTAACTGTAGGACACACGATCAAATGTATCTTCAGCTTCGTCTAATTCAACAACGAATAATGAGTTATAGGTCTCAACTAGCGTTCCAGTGCGAGTAGTGGTTTTCTTGCGTCCAGCTTGAGCGACAACAGTAATAGTTTGACCAATACGGGCATCGAGTTCGTCTTTAATATCTTGTAAAACTTGAGGCATAAGTAACTCCCTTTTTAAGTAAGTATTAAGTTCGACAAAAAACTTAACAACTCCTTATACTTTACTCCCATTCTGGTGCCATTTCAAGCCTAAAACTCTCAAAACGTGTTATTTTTCAGTAAATTTGTGGTTAATGTTTGAAATTCTTGTAAATTCAATCGTTCACCACGAATATTCAAGTCAAATCCACTTTCAAGGATTGCTTGTTCGATAGCTGGTTTTTGTTCTTGACCAAAAAGATACATCAAATTATTTACTAAAGTTTTACGTCGATGCGCAAACGAAGCTTTGATAACTTGGAACATTTCTTTTTCTTGAGGGAATGGCGTGAAGTTTTCAAGTGGCGACAAATTTAATACTGCACTGTCAACATTAGGTGACGGGAAAAAGGCAGTTCGAGGTACTTGGAGAGCGATTTTAGCGTTCATCTTGTATTGGATAACAAGACTTAATTCACCATAATCTTTCGAACCGACACCGGCTTGAATTCTCTGCGCCACTTCTTTTTGCATCATGACAGTGATTAATTCAAAATCCAAATCGCTTTCAATCAATTGCATCAAAATTGGTGTTGTTATGTAATACGGTAAATTAGCAACCACTTTAAGATTGTCGACACCTTTGAATCTCGATAGATCGGCTTTTAAAACATCTTGGTGGACGATTTCCACATTTTTATATGGGCTTAAAACATCCGCTAAGACCGGAATCAATTTGTCGTCAATTTCGTATGCAGTGACGGTTTTAGCACTCTTAGCTAGGAGTTCCGTTAGAGAACCGATTCCAGGTCCGATTTCTAGGATGTTGTCTTGCGGTCCGACTTCTGCGGCTGCGACAATGCCATTAAGAATATTTAGGTCTGTTAAAAAGTTTTGCCCGAATCGTTTGTTAGCTCTAAGTTGGTAGGTTTCTAAAATTGCTTTGGTACGGGTAAAACTTCCAATTAATAAATTTTGGTCTTCAGTCATTAAAATCTGGATCTTCTTTCTGTAAGAGTGTAGTCAGTTGAGTCCTCAACTCCGGAAGCGAATCATTAAGAGTTCCCCATGCATCCGTATACTCTATTCCCTCATAGGTGTGGACAACAATATTCCTCATTCCATTAATCTTTGCCCATGTAATTTCAGAATGTTCATCTTGAAACTCTCGACTTATTTTGCCGGTACTAACCTGTTCTCCGATTTGCATTAATCCAAAGGCAAGAGCGAACTGATACTCGGTTTCATTGATGAATTCAGTGATGCCGCCGGAATGTTTATTCAAAATTTCTAACGTTTGATTAACGTAATTGAGCATAGTATTCAGATAACGTAAGTCTTTTTTGTTCATCAGTGAATATCTTCTTTCTCGTCTTCAAGACCTCTTTTTTGAATCTACTTTTTTCTGGAAGAACATCGAACGATTCCGTATATGTGATATCGACTGGTTTGCCGATTGCTCTAGTCAATTCCTGATTCAGCTTTTCAGTTGTCTCAAGACCATGCACAAAACCTTTCCCACGTGAGATTAATAGGTCAACATCACTGTCATCTGTTTGTTCGTTTGACACATAAGAGCCAAAAATCCAGGCATCAGAGACATTAAAACTCTCGAAAATCGGTGCCAAGCGGTTCTTAATAAAATCGATATCAATTGTAAGTGGGCGAATAATAATCTCATCACCACGCAAATCAACGTTAACTTTTTGGCCAAGTTTGACGCCGATTTTTTCCAGCTCTTTTGTAATGGCAACCGTCAAAGCGGTGCCACTTTTGCTAACTGTCCTTTGCATATATCATGATATTAACATAATGATAAAAAGCCATCTATTTAATTAAGATGACTTTGAACACTTCTCTTTAATTCTGCAAAACTAATCCCAAACAAATTAAGACGTTTTAAAAATTGTTTGCCATTAACTTGTCCCAGTCGAAGACTTTCAGCTACTTTCATCCTTAAATCGGCCGCGCGTGGGCCGTCAATTAAATTCAATTCTCGTAATTGGGATTGAGTGATTTTATCGTTTTCAGATGTGGACAATCCTGGCGTTAACATCCCCTCAAGTGCCCTTTTAATAGCAATTGCGTCGGCATGTTCAATTCCTAAAGTTCCTTTGCCGTCAGGCTCGCCTTCTTTTCTAGTTAGATGAGCATGCTTAGCATTTGGAGCAACTTCAGAAATAATCCGGCGGATCCGATTACCTTGAAAATCCGGATCTGTAAAAATTACTAGTTCTTGGTCGGACAAGTCTTTAATACGGTCGAGAACTTTTTGATCAATACTTGAGCCACCGGTTTCAATGGTCTTAACTTCTGGTCCCAAAATACGTCTGAGATTTTCAGTATCGGACCTGCCTTCGACAATTAGAATTTGATTAAAACTCATTTGTGGTTATGTTGCTTTCGATTTTGCTCACGTTGTTGTTTACGTTGCTGAAGGATTTCTCGTTTTTGCTCGTTACGTTCTTCGATCATTTTTTGGCGAACTTCTTGACGTTGTTCGGGTGACATATTTTGCCAATCTTCATAACGTTTACGAGCGGCATCTCGTTGTTCTTTAGGCAGATTTTTCCAATATAAATTATTGCGAAGACGTTCTTGATTGGCTCTATTTTGGCGACTAATTCGACCTTCGTTGTCAATCGTTTTTAAAACTTCATCTTTTGAAACACCGTTTTGTTCTGCACGATCTTGAATATTCTTTTCAGTTTCAGCAATTTTATCTTTTAGTTCGCCGTCATAAATTGTGTCAATTAAACCAACAATGGGAACAATTAGGAATAGCCAAAATCCCCAGGATGGCCAAATGGTTGCAATGATTAGTAGAAATACCGAACCGATAGCAGCACCTTTTGCTTGGTTATTAAAAGCGAAATTATAAAGGCGTGCCAATGCGTTGTTTTCCGGAGTGTCCATCTCATCAGGATTGAAATTTGTTCTGACAACATTTAGCATTAAAACTTGTTGCCAGGTACTTGCAAGAACATAAACAATTCCATAACCGAGAACCGCGAAACGGTTGTGCCAATCCTCAACCATCCACCTAGTCATGAAAGGAAGAAGAGAAAGAGTTGCCAACCAAACAAAGACAAACAAAACCCCAGTTGGGCTGATTTTTTCAATGACGTTTAACATTCGCATGTTGGAAATATAAGCTTGAATGACAACAAAAAAACTAATCAAAAATACTACAATGCTGGCTAAAACCGGGATTAGATCTGAAATTTTATCGGCGCCAATTTCCGGTACGTGAAGTTCCAAAACCATGATAGTAGCAACGATTGCAAGAACAGCATCAATAAAAGCGTTCAGGCGTTCGATGGTTCTTTTTGAATAGAATCTATCTTGGAGCGCACGACGGGCATCTACTCCTTTTTCGAAATCAAATTTTTCAGCCATAGTATTTCCTTTAACCTAAATATTTTAACGCGTAATAAAAAAGCCACGCAAAACGTGACTTTGGTTTATTTAGTTTTGTTGTTAAGAAAGCCTTCAAGTCTTAATGCATCTCTTTTGGAAAGATAACCGATGACTGATTGAATTTTAGACTCCGCGAATTTTCTATCAAACGTAATAAGCTGAAAAGTATCAATATAAGATGGCAAATTTAAGCCAATTCTCTCCCAGTCTTCAATGTACAAATACTTTTTTTCATAAACTCAGACTTGTTTTCAAATTTAGAAGTGATTTTAAAGAAACCGATTTCTTCAGTGCCTATCCTTCTAATTAAAACTGACCTCACTTTTCCTGATTTAGAGTTTTCAACGTTAACGAAGAGTGTGTCGATATCATTAATCTTCATCGAGTAAACTCATAAATTCTTCGTCGTTTTGTGGCGTAACTACGTTAACTGTTCCATTTTCAATAGCATTCGATAATGCTAAATCGAGTCTTCTATTAATTTCATCATCAGTAGGGAAAACTGAGACGCTAAATGGTATATCGCCTTGAATTGATACCTGTTTTAAAAATAAACTAATTGCTTCGGAAGTAGATAACCCAAGTTGATCAAATACGGCCTGTGAATCCTCAAGTCCTTGTTCATCTACTGTAACTTGTATTTTCCTCTTAGACATGTTGGCCTCCATTTGTATTCTAATTGTACTCCGTATGTTAAAAAGAAAAGCCACGCAAAACGTGACTTCATGATAAAGTATTAAGCTTTTTCATCAGCAGTCCAATGGAACAACGAATGAATAAGTTGACCTTGATTATTTGAAGTTTTAGGCCGGAGTGTTCTCATTTGTCCTACAGCTAAAATGACACCGACCAGCGTAAGGATGGCGCCAATATAGTAGGCCATTTGAGTTCCAGCAAGAAATGATGCATCTTGGCCTTTAACGTAGTTATTTACCACGTGTCCAGCCGCAACTGACATGTAAGTAAATAGAATTCCTTCAGCCAACGCGTACCCGCTCATCATACCGATGGTTCTCGTTAACGAACTGATGGAACCGGCTGCACCTAATAGGTCTTTAGGAACGTTAGTCATAGTAAGAGCGGAATTAGGTGAATTGACAATTCCCATAGCAACTCCATTTAAGACAACCGGAATCAAAATCAGATAAGGACTGAGGTTAACGGTAGTTGTCCATGCATAACCAATGTTAGAAATAACCATAATGGCCATTCCAATTAAATTCAAAAGCGCTTTATCAATTCGGTCGCCTAAGAATCCGGCAATTGGTGTAACAGCAACCATGATTGCGGGTTGTCCAACCATGATAATCGAGGCCGCGGCTGGAGACATGCCGCGATAACTTTCCAAATAAAATGGCAACAAAATATTTGAGAAAGAATTTGCAACCGAAGCAATGATTGAAACACCAATTGAGAGACTAAAGATTTTGTCTTTGAATAAATTGATGTTTAGAACTGAATTGGACTGCTTGCGCGCTCTAAGAATGAAGATTATTAGAAGGACAATTGTGAAAGCTGTAATCGCAATAACTACTGGATTTAAATAACCGTTTGTTTGTCCGATTGAAATACCAGCGTACCAAACGATAATTGTCATCATCAACAAAAACGATCCGAGAATATCAAAATTATGTGCGGCGCCAGCTTCAACTTCTTGTTTTTTAGGGAATGCAATCGCTCCCATAATAATTGCCAAGATTCCAATCGGAACGTTAACCCAGAAAATATAAT
>JAISIV010000051.1 GCA_031261865.1 Lactobacillaceae bacterium
GGTCAGCACGAATTCATAATGGCAGGAGATGATGCCCAGCCGATGCACATCCATTGCGCCCTGCGCGGCCAGTTGCGCGGTGATTTCCGACACCGCCACCTCATCCATTATTTCGTGGACGATTGATTTTGCCTTGTTTGCGATTTTGATTTACTCTTTTTCTCACTCAACTTTGGGTGTCAATATTGTTATTGCGCAGTTGATTTCTCATTCGGTAGCTGGAATGACTAATTATCTTATTAATCATTTTTGGGTTTTCAAAAACGATAAAACAAAATCAAAAGGTTCGGCTTTTAAATATTTTTCTTGGTGGCTTACCCAATTGGCTGTTTCAACTAGTTTAATTGGTTTTTTAGGACACTATACGTCTCACCCGATTTATGCGAAAGTTTTGGTGGATTTTAGTCTCTTCTTTGCTTCTTATTGGATCCAACAAAAACTCATTTTCAAAAATAATAATAAGTAAGGCTTGCTCCCGGTTTCGAAACAGTTTGAAACCGGGTTTTTCCATCGGTAACCCACATTCGCTAAAACAACGAACTTTTTGTTAAAATTACCTATGTAATATTCGTCAAAAAGGAGAGTTATTTTGAAAGTCCCAAGAGCAGAGCGTTTAGTTGACATGACTAACCACATTTTGAATCATCCACGTGAACATATATCGTTATCTTTTTTTGCGCAAAGATATGATTCTGCCAAGTCGTCGATTTCTGAAGATTTAGTAATTATTAAAAAGACTTTCAAAGCTCGTGGAATTGGCGAATTGTCAACCAACGTTGGGGCGGCTGGTGGAGTTACTTATATTCCTTTTATTCAAGAGCACGATGCAGATGCCTTTGCTAAAGAGATGTTTGAAAAGGTTAATGACCCAACTCGAGTACTACCTGGTGGTTATATTTATCTCTCTGATATTTTGGCCGACCCTCAAGTTTTGAAAATGTTCGGCCGCTTAATTGCAACTCAATACAAAAATGATGATATCCAAGCCGTAATGACTGTTGCGACTAAAGGGATTCCAGTTGCCATGGCCGTCGCTCAAGAATTGAACGTTCCTTACGTCGTGGCAAGATCAGGGGCGAATAAGGTTACTGAAGGTCCGACTATTTCTACACCGTTTACAACTGGAACTACTAAGCAGGTCAATAAACTTGAATTGTCGACGAGGTCACTGAAAAAGCAACAAAACATTATTATTGTTGATGATTTCATGAAGGCCGGTGGAACGATTATTGGTCTTCAAGATTTGGCTCGTGAGTTCGAAGCTAACGTAAAGGGGATTGCAGTCTTTGCTGAAGGCCGTGCAAAAGAACGTCAAGTCGAAGATTTTACCAGCCTAATTCACGTTGACACCAATTTAGAATCTGGTGAAGTAATTAAGGTTCAACTTGGTAATTATAAGAAGATTTTTATGGGTAAATAATTATGAATGATATTGATGTTGTCATTTTAGCTGCCGGTAAGGGAACCAGATTAAAAGATGGTATCGCAAAACCGTTACACAAGGTAGCTGGGTTAACGATGCTTGAACACGTGGTTAACGCTGCAAGAATGGTTGATCCTTATAAGGTAATTATTGTCCAATCACCGAGAGACGATTATTCTAAATTCGGCGATGAGGTTGTTACGCAAACTGAGCAACTTGGTTCTGGACATGCTTTAAGTATCGCTTTAGATGCCGTGAGTTCCGAAAAAGTTTTGGTTTTAAATGCGGATATGCCCTTAATTACCGGCGAACTATTGCAAGAAATTGTTCAAAAAGATGATGCCATCTTAGCTGGTATTTTCGATGATCCAACAGGCTACGGCAGAATTATTGCTACTCCTGACCAGAGGGTGGCGGAAATTGTCGAAGAAAAAGATGCTACTCCAAATGAAAAGAAGATTACTTTAATAAATTCTGGCGTATATCTTTTTAATACCAATAAAGTTAGGCACGAATTGGAAAGCGTCTCTAACGACAATGCACAAGGTGAGTTCTATTTAACTGATGCAGCAGTCGGATTAAACATAGTTGTTGTTAAGGATTCTCAAGAGTTACAGGGTGTTAACAATCAACAACAATTAGCCCAAGTTAATAAGATTATGCGGGGACGTATAAATGATCGTCACATGACCAACGGTGTGATTATGATTGATCCCGAAACGACATATATCGATGAACTCGTTACCATTGGCGCTGGGACCACCATAAAACCGAACACTGTCATCGAAGGTGTGTCAAGCATAGGAGAGTTTAATGAAATTGGACCAAATGCTCATATTCGTCCAAATACGACGACTGGTAAAAATGTGCATATTGGGAATTTCGTTGAAACTAAAAACGCTACTATTGGTGACTTTACTAAAATTGGCCATCTAACTTACGTTGGGGATGCTCAAGTTGGACAAGCCGTAAACATCGGTGCCGGTACTATTTTTGTTAATTATGATGGCAAAAATAAACACACGACAAGAGTCGGTAACCGCGCCTTTATCGGCAGCAATACAAAATTAGTTGCGCCGGTAAATATCGCTGAAGAATCAATTACTGCTGCGGGTTCTACCATTGATCATGATGTTGAAAAACATTCGATGGGAATCGCAAGGGCGCGACAAACCAACAAGCCTGATTTCTGGAATCGAATGGAACATGAAGATTTCAGGGAAGAAAAATAATTCTTTCTAGGCATTCAAAAACTAGGTAATTAAAAAGTCGTTCGTTTTAAACGAACGACTTTTTAGTTAGTACCAACCTTTAGTTAATTTGAACTGGATTCCATTTTCAATTGAACCGTATCGAGTAATCATATAATTAATCATTCCCTTGGTTTGATCTTCAACTGAACCCCATCCCCAAGCTTGTTTAGTCTGACCTAATCCGTGATAACCACTAGGAGATTCGATATCAGGATTTCCGCCAGATTCCGGTATAACAATATATTTCCACATGTCGTCTGTACCGCCGGCTGCGATGAATCGCTCATATACTGACCCAGATCCTGCTGGCGTAGCAGAACTATTATCAACAACACTACTTGCAGTATCTTGTGCTGAATTAGTATTACTATCACTTACAACAGGAGTAGAAGAGGCTGTGTTATCTTCAACTACTTGTGTATTGTCGTT
>JAISIV010000115.1 GCA_031261865.1 Lactobacillaceae bacterium
ACAAGAATCATTACATCTATTAGGTACTACTAAAAGAAAAGGATGGGGTGTAATGCCTGCTTTATTAGTAGCTGGAATGTCTACAGCTGCTACTTTTATAGAGCAGTTGTTTGATAGTAGGAATAAGAGTAAAAAGAAGGGCAAGGCAAGTAATAAAGCTAACGCTAGTTCTAAGGTAAAGACTAAAACCAAACCAATAGCAGCATCAACTGCAAAAAAGACAACTACGCAAAAACTAACCAAATCGCAAAAACAATTAGCTAAAGTATTGGGTGGAGAAGAGTTCGGTTTCAATCCTAAAGAAGCTAATATGATTGCGACTCTAGAATCTAAAATAGCTAAAGCTTATCCAACCTATGGAAAACAACAAGTCGCTTATATGACTAGTCTGTTGATTAGTAAGGCGACTAAGGAATATCGTGGAGACGGGTCTTATGGTAATGCAGCTAAAAATATTCCTTCAAGCCTTGTACATCCTGGTTCATTCATTGATAAGTGGCCAAATACTTCCGGTAGCTTAAGCAGGGCATTTGATATGTTTATTCTCCTTGGAGGGAAAACCCAACAAAAAATTCTAATCAAAAAACTCGATCTTCCAGATAATTTTTTTGAGGAAGCAGGGCAACTTGATAATCAACACAAAGAGGGCAAAGCAGGCTCGGTCGATTTAACTCACATGATGGCAACGCTGGCAACTATGCAAAAAAAGCTTCCTAACCTTGCTCGGATAACAACTCCAATAGTTTACCAAGCTTCTTCGAGCCAACTTGCAGGTTGGTTGGGCGATGTGACTAATGCGGTTGTTTCAGCCAACTGGGATACAAGAGATTATAAGTCAGATTTAGATGCGGTTAACATTTATTATCGCTTAAAGGAAAATTCAGATAAAACACAAACTCAAGTAATGAGTGAGTATTATGCTTCGGTAACCACTAAAAGCAGAGCAGCTGAGTTTTTGAAGAATGTCCCAGAAAAAGAAATTATTTCCACTGTTAATAGGGCTGAGCATAAGACGAAATATACAGAGGTTTCTCAAGGCCCTTATGGCAGGACCGCTATTGCTACAATCCCTAATGACGATTTTTTTGATATGGGAGAGTCCGCGCAGAAGTTCCTCACGAAACTTTACGCTGACGCAGGTCGCAAAAAAAGTTGGTAATCATGGCTCTTGAATATTTTTTCCCCTACTTCATTAAAGGCAGTGGTGGATTTTTATTTTATACTTTAGTTGCTTCAGTGATATTTTCGCCCTTCCTTTGGTTTCAGGAAAGTGAACTTAAAGAAAAAAATACACACCTTTCAAAGGAAAATCATTTTTACAGAGTCCTCTTTAGATTATTAATGATTACGATTCCTCTAACCGCAGTGATATGGGTCTATTTATCATTATTATTTGAGACTGTTCATGTTTATCACTGATATGGTGCATTGTATGAACATCGATGTTCCATGAAAAGTCTCCGGGAATTTTTGGCTGAAAATTGTGCTTATCTTTTTAGATGTTCAACGATTTTAAATTTATTTAGTCCAATAAACCGAAATGAAGAAAGACATCTTACATGAAAAGTCCCCATTTCTGAATTTTTAAAGTTTGACCAACCCAAATCTTAGTCGTTGCCGTTACTTTGTGCTAGCTGACACGAAGACTTGACCTAACTTTTTACGAACATGCACTACAACAAAGCTTTAAAACTCTAAAAACGGAGGAGAAAGAATGATAAACAATTTTTTAATTCTTATCTACTGGAAATTAGGTCTACATGGATTAGCTTTTAATACATTCTTTCTTTTGTTTTTTCTATATGTTTTCATGTCATTTAAGATTCAAGGGGAAAATATTAAACTCAAAAACGTTAAGGTTATTTTTCCGAAATTTAGGAAAGTAGTTTTTTATTGGGGCATGTATGACCTAATAATTATTTTTGGTTTTCTCGCAAGTGCGTTAAAGTTGGTTTGACCATTGTTCCGGTTCTTGCCAAAATAAGATAAAAGTGCGTTAATGAAGTTAACGCAATTCTGATTTACGAAGTATAGAACTGTGAAATAAATTATCTGGAGGCATCGCATATGTTTGTAGTAAAGAATAATGATGTACTTAATGAAATATTTTCGGTTTTCGTGGATTCAATCTCGATTAATCATTAATAACATCCGTAACCTTTAGAATCAAAATCTAGTGTTTTACCGAAGGCACAGATTTTTTAAGGATGAATTTAATAACAATTTATAAAACTAATTATTACCCGCTTCAAGCAAGAGAGGTTATTTTCTATGCTTGAAGTTAAACATTTAAAGAAATCGTTTAAGGATTTCAAAGCTGTAAAAGATGTTTCTTTTACGATTGATGATGGACAAATTGTCGGTCTCGTTGGACCAAATGGAGCCGGTAAAACAACCACAATTAAAATGATTTCTGGTTTTATTCAACCCGATGCTGGCCAAATTTTAGTCAACAATTCCGATTTGTCTAAAAACCAAAAACTCCAACGCAACGAGGTTGCCACTGTTCTCGGTGGTGAACTGGGTTTTTATATGAAGGCAACCGCTTATGAAAATCTCAATTTGTTTGCCAATCTTTTCGGAATCAAAAGACAACTTCGAAAAGACGCCGTAATATCGGCCCTTGAACAGGTCAATTTAGCGCAGTATCAAAATACAAAAGTAGGCGGTTTTTCAAGAGGTATGAGACAAAGACTTCATATTGCTCGAGCACTTCTTAAGAACTCGCAAATTCTTTTGCTAGATGAAGTTACTAGTGGTTTAGATCCAGAATCGGCACTTGAAACGAGAACTCTGATTAAAGACCTAGCCGCTCAAGGAAAATCAATTCTTTTAACTTCTCACATCTTGACTGAAATTGAGTATTTAGCTGATAAAGTTTATTTAATCGGTGCTGGAGAAATCAAGTACGCTGGTTCAATCAAAGAAATAGTAGAAATATCTGGCGTTAAAAAAATTAATCGTCCAGCAACACTCGAGGAATCTTATTTGGTTCTAGCAGAGGAGTTGTCTCGATGATAATTGATTATTTTTCTGCTATTGCTTTACAATTCAAATTATTTTTGAGTAACAGCTACTTTGTAGTGTTATTACTAACTTCAACAACAAGCACTCTTCTGATTTTGTATTTATACGGTTATCGTTACGGATTCACTGGCAACGAATGGCTCACTGCTTCAATTGTTGGAATGTGGGCCAGTTCGACCAGTGTTGCTGGAATTATTAATTTTCAAAAGTATCAAGGAGTTATGCCTTACTTAATGGATGGTTCTAGAAGTAAGTTTTTAACTTTTACTACATTCATTTTTTCGCCAATAATATTTGGACTCACGGCTTTTCCACTTTCATTTTTATTGGCCGTGATTTTAAGAATGCCGACGGAATTAAATATTGGATCTTTAATTTTTGGCATCTTATTATTATTCTTCTCGTTGTTGCCTATTGATTTATTAATCGCAGGGTTTTTCGCAATGACGCCAAGAGCTTTAATCTATGAACCGATATTAATGGTACCCGTATTAATTGCTTCAAACTTATTTGAACTTCCAGCAAAATTTTCAGGAATTACGCAAACTTTATCTTGGATAATCCCAACCAGCTATCCTGTGAATTTGATTTTAGGTCACGGCACGTCTGGAATGAATTTAGGTATCTGGTTTGTCCAATTGATAGCTTGGGGATTAATATCGTATTTTGTTCTCCAGAAATTTATTTCCATCACTCAAAAGGAGGGATTCGCTTAATGGTGAAAACCACTTTAAAAACTCTCCCTTATTTTGATAACGTTGGGACAATTCTAGTTACTTTTCTACTAGAACCCGTTTTCCAAATACTATTTCTGACTTTATTGTCAGGTGGTAATTTTTCAACCAACAGCGTTACCGGAATGATTATGCTTGGGGCCGCTTCAATGACTGTTGTAACCGTTTCATCTTTATTTGTAACGGATCAAGATCTTGGCATCGATGTGATTGCACTTAAAGAAAGTTCTGGACAAATTAAGTACTGGATTACTAAAATTATCGTTGGTATTCTTATGTCGCTTCTTTCCAACTTGCCAATTCTTTTAGTTTTCCAACTATTTTTTTCTAAGTTCTCAGTTGTGACCTACGGCCAATTGATAATAGTAATGTTGGTTTCAGGGATCGTTGGTTTCACCAGTGCTGTAGTTTCTTGGACGAGGAATAATCCTTACTTTTTGACCAACTTAGTTTTAGGAAGTTTAACAGTGCTGTCTGGAGCATTGATATCAATTAACCATTATCCATTTTGGTTAAAAAGTTTGACTTACCTCTTACCTTATAACCAAGTGTTCAATCAAATAGTTTTTGGACAATCCGTATTGTGGATTGCCATTCTACAAATTTTGTTGTGGTTAATCATTGGCTTAGTGTTTTACCAATATCGAAAATCACGTTTGTGATATCCGGCGAATAGGCATTTTGAAATGCCTCTTTTTTGTATCGATTGAATCTTTAAATTCCGGTGAGATAATGGCGTTATGACATATAAGCAGAAGTCATGTAGCGGATGAATCCCGAAACTGCTGTTTTTATTTTTATTTATCTCAATAGATGGTTGACAATGTTGAATTTAAAAAACTGACTGTCACTAAGTGAATAAGGAAAAGAATGAAAAAAGACAAGAAATTAATTGATATCTCAAAAGCAGAACCTTATAATCCTGAAATGATTGTTGGCCAGGTTAAATACTACTTAGCAGCTACGATTATCAGCGTTTTA
This sequence comes from Lactobacillaceae bacterium, assembly GCA_031261865.1. Lineage (GTDB taxonomy): Bacteria > Bacillota > Bacilli > Lactobacillales > Lactobacillaceae > Oenococcus. Next base: position 4,743 of record JAISIV010000115.1, read on the forward strand.
CTGGGGCTTTGGATTGCCTATGTATATTCACCTGTTCCATTTCGATTAATCAAAAATAGTTACTTTCTTTTTATGGGATTCGATGTAGTGATGTTGCTTTTAAATCTTATTGAGTTTTTCAGAATGACAAGAAATAAAATATCAGGCTTCTCGTATTGGATGTTTTTCTCACGTAATATGGTGATGGTCTCGGCTCTGGAATTTTATTGGATATTGGAACTCCCCAGAACATTCATTCAGGTGCTGATGGGGTATGGAATCGTCATGTTAATCTACATTATCTTTAGTGGGGTTGGCGCGATTATTACAAAGATTTCAAAAATTTGCGGTTTATTGTATTTGATTCCAATGTTTTCTTTGCCTGTACTTGGAGTTATCGGAATGATTGTTTTCGATGACACTTTTTTAGGCCACCTAGGATTGTTGTTTGTATTTGGTATGGGTGGTTTCTTAGCGGCTATGGAGTTTATACGAGTAATTGCTACTGAGCGAGAAATTAAAGATGAAATCGATAGTAATAAAATCCAAAAAATAACGGATCAAAAAGCCTAGTACAAACCTCCGTTGACAATGGTTTTGGTGTTGAGACTGTCGTGAAGCATCAGTTATAAATTAGAGTTGGTTTTATCGATATTGAAAATCACGATTGTAGTATTAAGCGAATAGAGCATTGAAAAATGCCTCTTTTTGTATCGATTGAATCTTTAAAATCCAGTGAGATAATGACGTTATGAAAACAATCGTGATTACTGGCGGCAGCGATGGAATCGGTTCTGCTGCTGCAAAACAGCTAATTGAATTAGGACATCGAGTAGTAATTACCGGTAGAAATCCGGAGAAGACTAAGAAAGTTGCCGATCAACTACACATCCCATATTATGTTGCTGATTTTTCTAAATTAAGCGACGTTGTTAAACTAGCCCATGAGCTTTTAAAATATCCACAAATTGACGTGCTCGCTAATAACGCTGGCGGCATTATGGGCAAGAGAACCCTAACAGAAGATGGCTTTGAAAGAACCTTCCAGGTTAACTATTTAGCTGAGTTTTTGTTGACCAAACTATTGATGCCTAAATTGATTGAAAGTAAAGCTACGGTAATCCAAACTTCAAGTATCGCGGCAAACATGTTTGGATCAAAGTTTGACGTAAACGACTTAAATGTCACTAAAGACTATTCTTCAGAAAAAGCCTACGGTTATGCCAAATTGGAAAACATCCTTTTCACTCGCGAATTAAACAAAAGATTTGCCGGTAAAATAAACCCCGTTGCCTTTCACCCCGGAGTTGTAAGAACAAGTTTTTCTAGCGAATCAAATTCCGTGATGAAAATTATCTACCGAACACCGTTGAAATACTTATTTACGATTAGTTCTGAAACGAGTGCCAAGAGGTTAGTTAATTTAGCTTTGGGAGAACCCGGCAAGGATTTTCAGGATGGACAAGTTTATGATGGACGAAAATTATTGCCAGTTAAATTCCAAGATCCTGATTCTACTGTTGCTGAAAAGCTTTGGAATCAATCTGAAACGATGGCCAGCAGATTTTTCTAAAATGAGACAAAATAAAAGACCTTCATATTAGAAGGTCTGGTAAAAATTATTTTGAAAATTTCTTGCTAAGCAAGCTAAGAACCAAAATTGCAATTGAAGCAATCGCTACTATAAACAAACCAGGTCCGTAGGACATATTTACCATGCTGCTGTATTCGCTTGCTCCTACCTTACTGAATGAAGCGGCGGTATT
>JAISIV010000129.1 GCA_031261865.1 Lactobacillaceae bacterium
AATGGCAGCATAATGACTGATTATAATTTTTTGCAATCTTATACTTTTAAAAACGGTGCGGTTATTAATAATCGCATCGTTTTTGCGCCAACAACTCTTCGTTCTAGTTTTGAAGAAGGGTCAATTTCTCCAATCGAAGAAGATTACTACAAAATGCGCGCTGGTGGTCCTGGTCTTTTAATTTCAGAAGTCGCATATGTCATCGATTCTCAAAAAGGTTTTGAAGGCCAAATTGGAGCGGCGAATGAAAACCATTTGGTCAGCCTAAAAAAGTTGGCCGTTGCAATGAAGTCCGGCGGGCAAAAAGCAGTTCTGCAAATTTTCGCCGCTGGTTCTCGTTCCAATACAAGAATTCTTAGAGGAAAACCTTTACTTTCTGCATCTGATATTCCGACCTATAAATCCGATGAAATTCCTCAAGAAATGACCGAAAAAGAGATTCAAGATACCATTCAAGCTTTTGGAGATGCGACTAGATTGGCAATTGAAGCCGGATTTGATGGTGTTGAAATCCATGGAGCTAATTTGTATTTAATACAACAATTTTTGTCTCCAGCAACCAATCATCGTAAGGATAATTGGGGTGGAGATTTCAATCACCGAATCAATTTTCCATTGTCAGTTTTAAGTGAGGTATTGATTACACGTCACGAAAATCCTGATTTTTTGGTTGGATATCGTTTAAGTCCTGAAGAACCATTTGAAGATGGTTTAAGGATTGAAGAGACAATTGAATTTGCTAAAATTCTCGCCGATTCGGGAATTGATTACTTACATTTGTCACTTCAACAATTTGATCAGAGCCCATTTAAATCTCCGGAAATCACCAGACCAATCGTGGCACTATTCAAAGCCGCACTGCCATCAGATGTTCCTTTGATAACGGTCGGCATGGTGAGAAGACCGAAGGATGCCCAAGCGGCCATAGGAATTGGCGCGGATTTCGTGGCACTCGGTCGTCAACTAATTGCTGAACCTAATTGGGTTCAAAAAGTTGAAAACGGTGAAGAGGAAGCGATTAGATATGCCATGAGTAAATCGGATTACGAATTACTAAAAATTAGTCCATCGTTATCTAGTTGGCTTGAGACACGGTTTAAAAGAGGTTTTGTGTATGTTGGTGATCCAGGATTCAATGCGCAAGAACCATGGAAAATTTTACGGGATGAAAAAGGAAAATTAATATGAAAATTGGAATTATCACGCCTATGGAAGAAGAAAAAAGAGAAATTCTTTCTTCTATGCAAATTGAAAAAGAAACAAAAATTGGTGGACAAACCTATACTGAAGGGGTTTTGAGTAATCAAAATATCGTTCTAACCGAGTCCGGGATTGGAAAAGTCATGTCAAGTATTGCAACAACAATGCTTATTAGAGAATTTGGTGTTGACTTAATAATCAATACTGGTTCGGCCGGAGCTTTAGATGAACAGCTAAATATTGGTGATGTTGTCATAGGTACTACTCTTGGCTATCATGATGCTGATAACACGGCTTTTGGCTACGAATTAGGACAAATGCCACAACAACCTCTTTTTTTTGAGAGCGATGCTAAATATGAAGAAATTTTTGAAGACATTGTTCCAGATGCAAAAAAAGGACTTATCGTCTCCGGGGATTCCTTTGTTTCAGGCGATAAGAAGCAATTAATTGAAAAAAACTTTCCTCAAGCACTGGCCGTAGAAATGGAATCAGCCTCAATTGCTCAAACTGCGTATAATTTCGACACGCCATTGGTAGTAATTCGTTCGATTTCAGATAAAGCTGATGGAACAGCGGATGTAACTTTCGATGATTTCGTAGTGACCGCTGGAGTAGAATCAGCCAAAGTTTTAAAAGAATTCTTGAATCGAGTTTAATTACTTTTTGTAAGTAAGTTGTTATAATTTACAACGTAAGAGGAAAATAATATGTCTAATAATATTCGTGGTATTCACCACTTAACAACTATTACTTCAGACTCTCCTAAGATTTGGGAATTCTGGACAAATATAATGGGACTTCACTTGATTAAAAAGACTGTTAACCAGGACGATGTTCGCACTTACCATTTGTATTTCACAGATGATATGGGTGACGGTGGTTCGGTTTTAACTTTCTTTGACTTCCCAGGAATTCAAAAAGCTCAATTTGGAACTGATGAAATCACTCGTACATCTTTCCGTATCGCCAATGACTCTGTATTTGATTATTGGCGTCAACGTTTTGATGAAAAGGGAATTCGTTACGACACTGAAACCTATGAACTTTTTGGTTCAAAGTACATGAATTTCTATGATTTTGATGACCAACGTTATGCACTTGTGTCTGATCAAAATAACGATCACACCAACGAACTAACTGGTCCACACAAACCTTGGCGTTTTTCTGATGTACCCGAAGAAAACGCAATTTTGGGTCTTGGACCTGAATTGTTAACTGTTAACGATAACAAGCAAATGGAAACTATTTTGACACTCGTTATGGGTGCTGAAAAAGTTGCCACAGAAGGCGATTACAATTTGTACGAATTCGACAACGGTGGTCATGGTGCCCAAGTTATCACTTATTTGAGTCGTCTAATTCCTCGTGGAGTGCAAGGATTTGGTGGTCCTCACCATTTGGCATTTATCGTTGACGATAAAGATGCACTTGAATTCTGGATTAAGCGTTTAAGTGACCTCGGATTCCAACAAAGTGGATATATTGATCGTTTCTACTTCAAGAGTAATTACTTCCGTCCAACTCCCGGAATCCTCTTCGAATTGGCCACTAACGGTCCTGGATTCTTACAAGATGAGACTTACGAAGAAGCCGGTCACCATTTGGAATTGCCGCCATTCCTAGAGGCACACCGTAAAGACATTGAAGCCAACCTCGTTCCGTTTAATTCCGGAGATGATG
>JAISIV010000006.1 GCA_031261865.1 Lactobacillaceae bacterium
ACAAGCAGTAGAAAATATCTAAACCGCATAAAAAGGCGGTTTTTTTCTTTATATCGTGCTATAATACTAAGGTTGATTATATATTTTGGAGGAATACTGTTTGGCCAACGCAGATGTTATTGAAATAGAAGGAATTATTAAGGAAACGAAACCCAATGCCAACTTCACTGTTGAGTTGGAAAATAAAGCCTTAATCAATGCTACTGTTTCAGGAAAAATTCGTAAGAATTATATCAAGATCTTAGTTGGAGATCGGGTGACTGTTGAAATGTCACCATATGATCTAACTAAAGGACGTATTACTTACCGTCATAGATAATCAGCCTAGTATCAGTTAACCGAATAGGAGGAATGGATATGAAGGTTCGCCCATCAGTAAAACCAATGTGTGACTATTGCCGCGTTATCAAGCGTAATGGTCGTGTCATGGTAATTTGCTCAGCAAATGCTAAGCACAAGCAACGTCAAGGAAAATAATATTTTCCGACACGCGGTGTCACACGGATATACATTATGCAATATCGGCGGCTTAAAGACCGGTGTACATATGAAAGGAGGAATTGTTAATGGCTCGTATCGCAGGAATCGATTTACCACGTGACAAGCGTATCGTAATCGGATTAACCTATATTTACGGAATCGGTAACACGACTGCAAAAGAAATTTTGCAAAACGCCGGTGTCAGCGAAGATATTCGCGTTCGTGACTTGTCAACTGAAGACGAAGATAAGCTTCGTGCAACTGTTGATGAAATGAACTTGACACTCGAAGGTGATCTTCGTCGTGAAGTTAGCTTGAACATCAAGGGACTTCAAGAAATCGCCAGTTACCGAGGCATTCGTCATCGTCGTGGCTTGCCTGTTCGTGGACAACACACTAAGAACAACGCTCGCACACGCAAAGGCCCAGCTAGAGCAATTGCTGGCAAGAAGAAATAATAACGAAAGGAAAAAATCAATATGGCAGGTCGTACATCTCGTAAGCGTCGTGTTAAAAAGAATATTGAAAAAGGTGTTGCACACATCCACTCAACATTCAATAACACTATCGTTATGATTACAGACGAAGCAGGTAACGCAGTTGCCTGGTCATCAGCTGGACAACTCGGTTTCAAGGGTTCACGTAAGTCTACTCCTTTCGCCGCTCAACTTGCTGGTGAGGCCGCAGCTAAGGCTGCTATGGAACAAAATATGCGTAGCGTTGCTATCAGCGTTAAAGGACCAGGTCCTGGACGTGAATCAGCAATTCGCGCATTAGCTGCAACTGGATTGGAAGTTACTGCAATTTCTGATGTAACTCCAGTTCCTCATAACGGTTCACGCCCACCAAAGCGTCGTCGCGTTTAATAAAAATAACTTAGAGGCAAAAAATACATGATCGAATTTCAAAAACCAACAATCTCAACAGTTGAAGAAACTCAAAACTACGGAAAGTTTGTCGTAGAGCCTCTTGAGCGTGGATTTGGTACAACATTAGGTAATTCACTACGCAGAGTTTTGCTTTCAAACTTGCCTGGTGCAGCTATCAATTCGGTGCAAATCGATGGTGTTGTTCATGAATTCAGCGTTGTTGAGGGTGTTAGTGAAGATGTAACTCAAATTATCTTAAATTTGAAAAAAGTTGCACTTCGTATAGAGAGTGATCAAGTTAAGACCCTTGAAGTTGATTTTAGCGGTGCTGGTGAATTAACAGCGGGTGATATCATTACAGATTCTGATGTCACTATTCTTAATCCTGAATTACATATTGCTACAGTTGCTAGTGGAAAGAGCGTTCACATGACTCTTACTGCCAGCCGTGGTCGTGGATATGATTCAGCTGATAATAATAAGGCAAATCAAGAACTCGGAATTGGTTTTCTTGCAATTGATTCAATTTATACACCAATCAAGAAAGTTAACTACACAGTTGAAAGTACTCGTGTTGGTAACCGTGACGATTATGATCAATTGACACTTGAAATTTGGACTAACAGTTCTTTGACTCCATCTGAAGCATTAAGCCTTGCATCACAAACTCTTATCGGACACTTAAACACTTTTGTTGATTTGTCCGAAATGGGTGACACTGATGTTATGGTTAGTCCTGAAGAAGAAGTTCAACAAACTGTCAAGTCTGAACCAATTGAAGAACTTGAATTAAGTGCTCGTGCATTTAATTGCCTCAAACGTGCCGGTATTAATACAGTTTCTGACTTAACCGACAAAACTCTCACTGAAATGGGTAACGTACGCAACTTGGGACACAAGTCTCTTGAAGAAATCGTTGAAAAAGTTAACGCACGCGGACTCAGTTTCAAACCTGAAGATTAAAACAAATAATTTTATGAGGAAAGGAGGCGCATAATGGGATACAGAAAACTACAACGCACTAAGTCTCAACGTAATGCTTTGCTTCGCGATTTAACTACTAGTTTGATTGTTAATGGCAAGATTACTACTACTGAGGCTAAGGCAAAAGAAGTTCGTCGCTCAGCTGAAAAGATGATTACTCTTGGAAAGCGCGGTGACCTTGCTTCTCGTCGTCAAGCTGCTGCTTACATCCGTCACATGATTGATGAAAACAAGCTTAACAACGCCACTTCTGCTGACGAAGTCGTTGAACAAACCGCTTTGCAAACTTTGTTCAATGATGTTGCACCTCGTTTTAAGGATCGCAACGGTGGCTACACTCGCATTCTTAAGCTTGGACAACGTCGTGGAGACGCAGCTCCAATGGTTCTATTGGAACTAGTTGATTAATAACTATATTAAAAAATCCTTCGAGAATTATCTCGAAGGATTTTTTGTGACCAAAGCGATTAAATTAAATTTCGCTCGCCCAATCACCATTTCTAAAGACGGGAACAACTTGACCGTCAAATGTTACCCCATCGATGTTCATATCTTCTGAACCGATCATGAAATCTACGTGGACATCGGAACGATTCCAACCAAATTTTACCAATTCATCTTCGGAAGTAGTCTTACCGTTCTTAATGTTGGAACTGTATGCTCCGCCGATTGCCAAATGGTCTGAGGCATTTTCATCGTACAAAGTATTGTAGAAGAGAACACCTGATTGACTAATAGGTGAGTGGAATGGAACTAAACTAACTTCACCGAATGAATGAGAGCCTTCGTCAGTAGCGATCAATTCTTGTAATACTTCTTCACCTTTAGATGCATGGGCTTCAGTAATCTTTCCATCAACAACTGTTAGCAGGATATCAGTAATCAAGTTGCCGTTGTAGCTTAGAGGCAAAGTTGAAGCGATGGTTCCTGAAATATTTCTGTTGTCTGGAGCTGTAAATACTTCTTCAGTCGGCATGTTAGGAATGAATACATTTCCTTGTTTGTCTTCAGATAAAGCCGCTTCCCAGTTGTGATTTTCAGCTAAACCGATTGTGGCATCAGTCTTGGCAGATTTGTAACGTAACTCTTTGAAGTTTTGTTCGTTCAACCAGTCGGCGCGTTTCTTTAATTCATGAATATGGGATTCCCAATTCTCAATGGCATCAGATTCTTCATCAACATAAACATCTTTAAAGAATTCTTCCCATAGACGTTCAATAGCTTCTCTACCTTGTAGTTCTGGGAATACCTTTTCAGCCCATGCTAATCCAGGTGCTGCCATTACTAACCATGAAATATCATCATTCATAGTTGCTTTACGAGCAACTTGAAGAGCTTGGCTCAAAGCTTTGGTATTGGCTGCTAAACGCTTAGAATCGACTCCACCTAGACCGTCTGGATCGGAAGAGATAACTGATACTCGAGATGCCTTCTTATCTAAAATGTAGCTGTCAGACCAAACTTTTTTATATTCTGGGACTTCTGTGATTCGGTCATCCGCTGCGTTTTCAAGAAAACTTCTTGTTACAGAAGTATTTGACCATTCGACATAAACTTCAGCCGCACCGAGTGCATAGGCTTCTTTAACTAGTTTTTCAGCGAAGTAATCAAGTTCTGTATTAACGTAGAAGATGATTGTTTGTCCGGGGACAACGTGAACGCCTTTCTTGACAGCGAGTTGTGCGTATTTGTCAATTTTGTTTTCAATTTCTGGACTAAATTGCATATTTTCTCCTTTTTGGTTAACAAAATTATATTCTATTCATCCCTTATAATTGACTTGATGCGCAATTTATTAGCGAGACTTAAACAAATCAAAATTACCAAGTTCAAATTTAACTCACTAACCGTCTTTTATTTAGTGGCTGGTGTTGGTTTCTTGGCGACAATTTTCATTTTTATTTTCGCTCCAACGAATCAAAAAGTTGAATTGTCAGGAGCTAATAACCCCGCCGATCAAGCTAAGATTCTAGCTATTGGTTCTAGTCAATCTTCATCTAGTGATGATTCGTCAGCAACCGCTTCATCTACTGAAGGACAACTGGAAAATAAAGAAGTTTTAAAAACAGTTAAAGGGAAAATTCAGGGAACTTACTTGTCGTCCGAGCAACCAGTTTCTGATTTGAGTTATCTGAATGAAAAAGGAATTTCTTTTATTTACTTCAGAGCTTCAGTTGGTGCAAGCCAGGTCGACAGTATGTATAAAGTTTCAACCGAAGCTGCAAAAAAAGCAGGAATCCCATTCGGAGCTGTTCTACAATATGATAATTACGTCAATAGCTATAGTAACTTCGCTGAATTTAAAGTCGCAGTCGGAGACACGCTAGGAGTTTTGCCAATTGCAGTTGACGCTCAAAGCGTTTCGGATGATGTGACTGCTCAAAGTGTAGCTTCATTGGTGCAAAATCTGATGTATCAATACCCTGATAGTAAGGTGATTGTCCGTACTGATGCACAAGGCATTTCTCGCATCAAACCAGCGATTAATAATGACAATGTTCGTTATTGGTTGGTTGCCAATGATATTGAAAATCGAAGTTCGGAAAATGAATTTATTCAATATTCTATGTCCGTCAAAATAGGTTCTGGAATCAAAACTTATCAGTTGCCAATGTCAATATACAATGGAACCACTTCAGATTTCAAGAGCATAACCAAGGAGGCTAAAAATGATTAATTTAGGAATTGTTGGTACTAGTTGGATTACTGCTCAGTTTGCCGAAGCGGCACAGAAAACTGGCCAATTTCAAGTTGTTGGACTATTGAGTCGTAACAGTCAAAAAGGAGAAGCTTTCCTGCGTGACAACAAAATTGAGACGGCCGCCGTTTTCAGCGATTTAGGTTCATTGTTAGCTCAAGTTGATGCGATATATCTTGGTTCGCCCAATTCGCTACATTATGCTCAGGCTAAAATGGCTATTGAAAATAATGTCGATATCATTGTAGAAAAACCAGTCGTGTCTAATCCAACTGAATTTGAAGATTTAATGGCCACTCTAAAAGTTCATCCGAATGTGCGTTTAGTTGAGGCAGCTCGACATGTTTTTTCTCCAAACTTTGCTGAAGTCAAAAATGCAATTGCAAATTTAGATGAGATTCAGGGAGCCAATTTAGTTTACGCAAAGTATTCATCTAGATACGACGACTATTTAAATCCGCAGACGCCAACACCTAATGTCTTTAGTCTTGAATACTCAGGTGGCGCCCTTTATGATCTTGGTGTTTATACGATTTATGCTGCTCTGGGTTGGTTTGGGATGCCTGAGAAAAGCCAATATGTTCCAAACATCTTAGAGAACGGCGTCGATGGTTCTGGTTGGATACTACTGGAATATCCAGATTTTAAGGTTAATATCTTTATGGGTAAAACTTTAACCTCTAATAATTACTCAGAAATTTATGGTGGCAAGAATACTATAAGAATTGATTCAGTTAGCGAGTTGAATAATATTCATCTCAACGATCAGTTGATTTCACATGATGAGTTTGAAAATCCACTTTCTTATGAAGCTGAAGTTTTTGCTAAAATTTTCCAAGATAAAACCGATGTTTCTGAATATTTAAGGTTACAAGAATTATCAAAACAAGTTAATCAGGTGATGTTTGATTTGAGACAATCAGCAAATATTACTTTCCCGGCAGATAATAAATAATCTGCTTTATATGGCCTAATAGTTTAACGGGATAAAACAGGAGCCTCCTAAGCTCTAGCTCCCAGTTCGAGTCTGGGTTGGGCCAAAAATGAATAAAAAAATAACATCAGTTTTCGTAAAAATAATTACTAGAGCTGATGTTATTTTAGTTAGACAATCACCATGAAGATTACGAAGATGACTCCAAGTCCATACATAATCGGTGTGACTTGTTTCCATTTTCCTGTGGCAATCATCAGAATCGGATAAGTGATGAAACCTAAAGCGATTCCATCGGAAATACTATAAGTGAGTGGCATTCCGATTGCAATCAGCATAGCGCTGGCCGCAATCGGAAAATTGTTCCAATCAACTTCTGCTAGGTTGCTAATCATTAGAATTCCAACTAAGACCAATGCCGCTGCCGTTACTTGGCTAGTTACGACCGTTAGCAAAGGACTGAATAATAGCGAAGCTACAAAGAATAAACCAGTAAAGACAGAAGTAAGTCCCGTTCGTCCACCGACTGCAATTCCGGCTGAACTTTCAACGTAGGCAGTTGTTGGTGAAGTTCCAAGAAGAGATCCACCAAGCATTCCGATCGAATCTGCCATCAAAGCGGATCCGGCACGTGGAAGTTCACCTTTGTCATTCAAGAAACCAGCATTCTTTGCTAAACCAATTAAAGTTCCTGCGGTATCGAAGAATGCTACTAATAAGAATGTAAGGATGACTACAACCATTTGCATCGAGTTAATACCACTCAACCCTTCAATCGCTTTTCCAAAAGTTGGAGCCAAGCTAGGTGCAGTACTTATGATTTGTTTTGGCACGGAGATAATTCCGAAACCGATTCCGGCAACACTCGTTACAACCATCCCAATAAAGATAGCTCCAGGAACTTTATTACCGTGCAAAATCAATGTCAGTATGATTCCAAAAACTGCTAGAAGTACGGTCGGTGAAGAAAAATCACCGAGTGTTACAAAAGTAGCTTTGCTTGAAACGATAACGCCGGCCCCACTTAAACCGATAAAAGCGATGAATAAACCGATTCCGGCAGCGATTGCTGCTTTTAAGTCATTTGGAATTGAGTTAATGACGAGCTCTCTGATTTTGAAAATTGTCATTATAAAGAAAATCAATCCCGCAACGAAAACTCCTGCAAGAGCCGTTTGCCAAGGAATTCCCATTCCAATTACAACTGAATAACTAAAAAAGGCGTTAATTCCAAGACCTGGTGCAATTGCGAATGGATATTTAGCAACTGCCCCCATAAAAATGGTGGCGATTGCAGCAATTAACGCTGTCGCCGTAAAGACGGCTCCTTTATTCATGCCTGCAGCCCCTAGAACACTAGGATTAACAAACAAGATGTATGCCATGCTAACAAAGGTTGTTAGTCCAGCTAAGAGCTCTTGTTTTATAGAAGTATTGTTTTTTGATAGTTGAAAGTATTTGTCCATTTATTCCCCCTCAAATAAAATAACCGACAAATACACGAACATTCGAGTAAAATTGTGAATAACATTTAAAGGAGTTAAAAAATGAGTTATACAGAACAAGATTTTAAAGACCATTTTAAAGAATTGTCTTTATTAGAAGAAAACCAAGCGTTACTAGGGTGGGATGAATTAACGGGGATGCCTGAAGATTCAGAAAGTTTTAGAAGTGAATTAAGCGGTTATATCGCTGACAAATATTTCTCACTTTGGATTAGTGATAAAACTAAAGAAATGCTTGATTATTTCAACGAACATCAAGATGAATTATCCGAAGTTAGTCAAGCAAATTTAAAGATTGCTACTCGGCAATACGCTATCGATAATGCTTTAAGCGCTGAGGAATTCTCAAAGTTACAAAAGCTTACTACTGTCGCTCAATCAAAATGGCAACAAGCCCGTAAAGAAAATGATTGGACGATTTATAAGACCGCATTAAAAGATGTCATTGATTTGCAGAAAACCTTGATTCCAAAATGGCGTACTAATGATCAAGATTCCAATTATGACGTTTTGTTAAAGATGTATGAACCAGATTTCAATACCGAAAAGTTAAATGAAGTCTTCGGCAAGGTTCGAGAGGGTCTTTTGGATATTCGAAAGAACCTTGATGAACGTGGTATTCAAATCGATAATGAATTCTTGAATCGCGATGTTGAAGTCTACAAACAAAGAGAATATGTTTTAGGTTCATCAGCTCGTCTTGGATATGACTACAATAAGGGTCGTCTTGATGACACTATTCACCCTTTCATGACTTCTATGAATCGCAATGATGCTCGTATTACCACTCGTTGGAACAAAAACAATTTCCAAATGGCAATTTTAGGAATCGCTCACGAAGCGGGCCACGGATTATTCCAACAAAATGTTGATCCTAAATTCGATTACACAATGGCCGAGAAAAATATCTCGATGTCAATCCATGAAAGCCAATCCTTATTCAACGAAGTTTTCATTGGCCGTAATAAAGGCTATCTAAGGTCTGAATTTGAAGCTATGAAATTAGCTGCGCAAGGACAGTTCGACGACGTAGATTTTGAAACTTTCTATAAAGGCTGGAATAAGACAGAAGCTACTTTAGTGCGTACTGAAGCCGATCCTTTGACTTATCCGCTTCATATCATGATTCGTTTTGAAATTGAGCAAGCTATTTTCAATGACGATTTAGACGTCGAATCACTACCTGAATTCTGGAATAAAAAGTATAAAGACTATCTTGATATTGATGTTCCTGATGACTTAGGTGGAGTTTTGCAAGATGTTCATTGGGCCGGGGGAAGTTTTGGTTATTTCCCGAGTTATGCATTAGGACACTTCTTCGCAGCTCAATTCTTAAACACTATGAAAAAAGATATTGATGTCGATAAAGAGTTAGCTAACGGCAATATTCAACCTTTGTTCGAATGGAGAAAGGAACGTGTTTGGCAATATGGTGGTTCAAAGACACCACTTGAGATCCTCCGCCAAGCCACTGGAGAAGATCTCGACGTTAATTACTGGATTGATTATATGCGAGACTTCTACTACGATATTTACGAGGTAAAGTAATATCACATTTTTAAAAAAGACAATGATTTATGCCACTTTCGGAATGACAATGTATGTCCTATTCGTCGGTGTGCTCGGCAACATTTTCAGGGATTTCTTCATAACTGATACAAAATTTGTCTTAAGCTATTGGATTTTCTTAATCCCAATCTCGGTTGGGGTTATTTTTTTATTGAGAAAATATTTTCTTTGGTTGGACAATCAATCTAAAAAAACCATTCGGATAATTTTTGTGGTTGTCACTTTGCTATTTGCCGCAATTTCTTTGTATGTGGTTTCTAGTTTTACGATTTCTTTAGTTCGAGATCCGCTACGTATTGTAAATGGTGCCATGGAGTGGGCTCAACATGGAAAATTTATCACCGGCGGAACTTATTTTGACCGTGCCGCTAATAATTTCGGAATTGTTTATGCCATGGGCTGGTGGTTTAGATGGCTTGCACCAACGGGCCTTTCCGTGTGGTGGATGCTCAAGTTATTGATGCTTGCTGAAGTCTTTTTATCTATTAGAGCTCTTATTGAGACAATCCGCACGATCTTTAAAAACCTTCAAATTACCACTTTTGCAATGTCGGTTATTGCTATTTTCCCGGTTTACACGTGGTATTTCTTATTAGTGCCTTATTCCGACCAATTTGCTTTGTTGGGATATTCCGTCGTTTTGCTTTCGATTGCTAAAGTTTATTCAAAGTCAAAATTGTCGGTAGTTTGGGTCGTCGTCGCTACTTTAATCAGTCTATTAACGGTTTTGGTTAAGGCTAATTTTCTTATAATCATTCCGGTTGTTGTTATCTGGGGAGTTTATTTGCTTTTGAATAAACGCTTGACCGTTTGGATGACAATCTTGATTCTTACAGTCTCGATGAGTTCATTATGGGCCGGAGTAAAGGGGAATCAATATCTCACTAATCAGCTGAAGTATAAAATCAATCCTGAATTTGAATTTCCTTTGCAACACTGGATTATGATGGGATTGAATCGCGGCACTCAAGGTACTTATAGCGACAATGATGTCAATATTTCTTCAGCGGCTGGTGTTGATAAAGAAACCAGACGCACTTTTGATGATTTAGTTATTTCAAATCGCCTTTCAAAAATGGGCATTACTGGTTATTTTGAACTAGCGACAACCAAATTAATTAATCTGCAGACCATTGGAAAACAACCGAAAAATTATTTTGATGAGTTTGTCCAAGCTCCGAAGTGGTATTTGAAGAACGTCAATTTGTCACGTGAGACAATCTCAATTTTGCAACGAGCCTTCTATATTGCTGCCGCTCTCTTTGGCAATTTTTATATTTTCAGTATTTTTAAGCATAAAACCAATGCCAATGATGACCTTTTCTTTTTAAGTGCTTTGACTGTCGATGGGCTTTTAGTTTTTCATTCCTTGCTTTGGGAATCCAATAATCGCTATGGAAGTGCAATTATGCCTGCTGTCATAATTTTAGCTATCGCGGGAATTGTTGAATCGAGCGTTTGGGAACCGAAGTTTTTGAGTAATAAAAAGCTGATTTGGGCCGTAACTGGATTTTCTTTAGTAGCTCTTTTGCTTTTACCGGAAGCGACTAAAACTTTGCCGATTAAGAACCGAGTCGAAAATGTTACTAAAAAATTGGCTGACGCCTATGACCCCAACAAACTTCACCAAACCGATACAACTGTTACTTCAAATTACTATACCGGCCAATACGGTAGGTGGGAAAAAGGTTTTGGTTATCCGTACAGTTTGTTGGCTAAGGGTGGACAATTCTCGCAAACAATAAAACTTACTGTCCCAGCAACTCACCTCTACTTGCGTTTGAATCTAACTCGCGGAAAATCCGTACATCTTTATCGATTAAAAAATCATAAGTATGTTGAAGTTGATTCTGCCAACTATAAAAGTCAAAGTGATTTCGATATTGATGGACAAATGTCTTTGTCGGGCAACTTTAAACCAGGAACCTACAAATTAGTTATTCATAATGATTCCAACCATGCAAAACAAATGATGCTTCAAGGAAGCCCTATTATGAATAACAGTAATTATCTTGGTAAATCACATATTGAGATGACCAAAGATTTGGAAGTCCCTTACTCAGGTTATAGTTACTCAATTGGTTATGTCTGGGGAAAATAGGGTCAACCAAAAATGGTTGACACGTGATATACTAATTGAGTTGAAATTTTAAGGAGATTTATAGATATGGCAGTTAAAATTCGTTTACGCCTTATGGGTACCAAAAAGCGCCCATTCTACCGTGTGGTAGTTGCTGATTCACGCGCACGTCGTGATGGAGCATTCATCGAAGAAGTTGGATACTACAACCCATTGACCGAACCTGCAGAAGTTAAGTTGAATGAAGAAGATATTCTTTCTTGGCTTTCAAAAGGCGCACAACCAACTGATACTACTCGCAACTTGCTTTCACAAGCTGGAATCATGAAAAAGTTCCACGAAAGCAAATTACAAAAGTAATTACACGTTAACTGACCTTTTCGAAGGTCAGTTTTTTTATCTAAAAGGTGCGAAATGGCGTCCTAAGTTAAAATTAAATGGATGTCCGAGTTTGTTTTTTATTACAAAAATCAGTATGGAGACTATACTTTCACATATTTCTATACTCAAAGAGGTTTAGTTTTTACGACGTTTCAAGATAGTTTCTATTCAGCTTTTTTTAAATTCTTCGCGAAAAAAAATGTCATTTTTCAGAGTAAAAACGATTATGCCGTCACTCAGAAATTAACTGCCTATTTCCAAAGCGGCACAAATATCAAGGATGTTGTCATTGATTGGGATTTCATTAACCCAAAGCCACTTCTAAGACAAGTCATGGAGACTTTGCAATCTCAAACTGACATGATTAGTTATGCAGAGCTTGCTCAAAAAATAAATAGCCCTGATGCAGTTAGAGCCGTCGGAACTGCTGTTGGAAAGAATCCACTGGAAGTCATTATTCCGTGCCACAGAGTCATCAAAAGCAATGGTCATCTTGGGAAGTACCGTGATGGCGCCATAATCAAAGAAAAACTAATTGAACTAGAAAAAAGAATTATCTGATTCTGCGGAGAGCTAGGATTAAAAACGCGTTAATAAGAATAGAGATATTGACGAATTAATTGGAGAAAACAAAATGAGTACATATAAAGTCGGAACAATTGTAAATACACATGGAATCCGAGGCGAAGTAAAAATTGTGCCTAACACCGATTTCATTGAAGAAAGATTTTCTAAAGGATCGGAATTATTAATAGATGATAAGCAAAAAGTGACTGTTAAAACGGCTAAAGTTCATAAGGGTAGCCTATTGGTATCGTTCGATGAATTTTCAAACATTAACGATGTTGAGAAGTTCAAAGGACTTGATGTCTTTGCTGAAGGACAAATTGAAGATTTGGAACAAGACGATTTTTACTACGAAGATATCATTGATTTGCCAGTCTACGACCTCGAAGACAATTTAATCGGACAAGTAACCGATATTATTGCCTTGCCATCAAATGATGTTTGGACGATTAAGGGTGATAAAGAATATATGATTCCATACATTGAAGATATTGTTAAAAGTGTCGACCTAGAAAATAAAAAAATCGTAATTGATGCCAGAGAAGGATTACTAGAATGAAAATCGATGTTTTAAGTATTTTCCCCAATATTTTCACGCCATTACAAGAGTCAATTGTAGGTAAAGCAACTGAACGAGGATTGCTCGATTTCAATGTGGTTGATTTTCGCGAATTTTCAACTAATAAGCACCATAATGTTGATGACACAGTTTATGGTGGTGGAGCGGGGATGTTGTTAACGGCTCAACCAATTTTCGATGCAATTGATTCAGTTAAAACCCCGAATTCGCATGTTGTGTTATTAGATCCAGCCGGACGCACTTTTACGAATAAAGTTGCTCAAGAATTATCCCAAAAAGAGCACCTTATTTTTATCGCTGGACATTACGAAGGCTATGACGAACGAATTAAAACTTTAGTTGATGATGAAATTTCTTTGGGTGACTATGTTTTGACCGGTGGAGAATTGGGAGCGATGGTTGTTATTGATGCCACTGTCAGATTCTTACCCGGTGTTTTAGGTAATGACGATTCCGCCGATGGCGACAGTTTTGAAGATGGATTACTAGAATACCCGCAATACACAAAGCCGGCCGTATTTAGAGAAATGGAAGTCCCAGAAGTATTAACCAGCGGTAACCATGAATTGATTCGTAAATGGCGATTAAAAGAATCTTTGAGAAAGACTTTGCTACGCCGCCCTGATTTATTAGAAGGTAGAAACTTTACTAAAGAAGAACTTCAAATGCTAGATGAGATTCAGTTTGAAGAAGACAACCGTCGATAAAAATCAGCTAAAAATTGAATTTCGACATTAACTTTTCCGCTATTGGCGGAATTTTTTAATTCCGATGTTGAAATTTCCACTGGCAAGCGAATATAAAACTCACCAAAAAAATGAGGGATAATTTTCCATCTTTGGAATTTATTATTTAAAACGAGCTGAATAAGCTCACCACGGAATATAGCTTAGCTTGGTAAAGCGCACGCTTCGGGAGTGTGAGAGTGTGGGTTCGAATCCCACTATTCCGATATTTTCACATTTGTGTATTAGGATATTAATTATGAAACTCGGGATTATTGGAACCGGTGGTGTTGCTCAAAAAGCATATTTACCGTTGTACGCACAAAATCAAGATAAAGCGGATTTTATTATTTCTAGTCGTTCGATCGGTAAAGCTTGGCAGGTTCAAGAAAAATATAATTTCGTAGGCGCTGTTCAAGGTGTTGATGAATTATTAGAACAAAAAGTTGACGCCGTCATGATTCATTCTAAAACCGATACTCATTTTCAAATCGCTAAAACTTTTCTTGAAAATGACGTTAATGTTTTTGTCGACAAACCGATCAGCCAAGATTTGGATGAGATTATGTCACTTCAATTTTCGGCTAAACAACATCAAAAAATATTGATGGCAGGTTTCAATCGTCGCTTTGCGCCATTTGTTGACGAGCTTAAAAAGATTAGCAACAAAAAGATGATTGTCGCCACTAAAAACCGAGCTAACGAACCGAGTCCTACTGAATGGGTTTTGTACGACTTATTTATTCACCCGCTAGATACCGCGATTTATCTTTTGGACGAACCGATTATCGATTTCGATAGCCATATTCAAGAAAACAATGGCTTATTGGAAAGCGCCTACGTCATTCTAAAAACTCCAACGACTACAGCGATTGTCAGCATGAATTTAATGTCAGGTGCCAATTTAGAAACTTTCCAAGTTCAAGCGCCAAGCGGAACCTATACGGTTGATAATTTATCGACTCTTAAAATCGATGATGGAGAATCGACGAAATTAATTGCCCCAAGTAATTGGCAGACAAACCTCACCACTCGCGGTTTCGAACCAATGGTCATTAGTTTTATCGCTCATTTGGGCGGGGAGGATGTCGATTTGAGGCAAGAAAATGTTTTAGTCAGTCATCAAATAATTCGCAGAATGTTGGAGAAGAGATTATGAAGAGAAGTGCTTTGAATAATTTAATTGCAGCCGGATTGAGTTTGGCTTTAGTTGGCGGAGTCGGGTTTGGCGTTTCTAAAATGATTATTCCTGCATTCGGAATTAATAAAACGCGTGTGGAACCAACAATTTCAAAATATGTTCGAGACATATTAGCTAAGCAAATTAAAACTTATAACAAAGTTGCACCTAGTTTGTGGCCAAACAATAAAGATGTCAATTTAGAATCAATAGTTCAAGATATCGACAATGATGTTTTCTGGAAAATTGAACCAAATGGAAAAGTTACTCGTATTTCAAAAAGTGAAGTTTTAAAACATGAAGACATCATGCTTATGAAAATTCCTGGATGGTTCCAAGGATACGCTACAAAAAATGGGGCTGGCGCATTTATGGCCGCAAGTAAAAAAGAAATGGCTGATGTTAATCGTCTCAAAAGATACCCACATCTTGGAACGTACGATTTATTCATCACTTATTCTCACGAAATGTTCCACGCCACCAATCAAGAAGAATGGGCATTTCCCGACAAACAGTACAACACTGATTCCAATGAATATTTGAAACGCTATGAGGCAAGAGCCGTCCGTCTTCAACTTCAAACTGAATTAATGAAAGCTTATGTCGATAAGGATGAAAAAGCTTTGTCGAAGGCTTTAGGAACTTATCAATATTACAAAGATAATTTCAAGCAAGATTACAACGACACACTTTTGAACGACCGATTAGAAGGAACGGCTTTCTATTATGAAATTAGAAGTTCGTTATTTGCCGGTTATCCCAGTCAAGTAACTTCAATGAGCGAAAATGACACCGCTGTAAAAAATCTATTCTTAAATCATACGGATGATTATTTGGATTCCGGTGCGTATGCTGAAACTTATAACGTCGGTGCTTTAGCTGGATTCGTGTTGGATTGGCAAGCAGATGCTCACCACCAATCTAGAGACATTTGGAAGAAAGCAATGGCGACGCAGAAGGATACTAGCCCAATGCAGTATCTTTTAGACCACTCTAGTTTAAAAAGAACGGCTTTTGTACCAAAATATACCAAATCAGAATACTTAAATAAGTATCAAGAAATCTTAAAGTATAAGCACCTAGACTAATGAAATACTATATTTTGCTAAATCGAAATGCCGCGAGCGGTCACGCCTATTCGATAAAAACTGAAGTTGAAGAGATTCTAAAGACAAGTAGAGTCGAGTATAAAAATTACGTAACTCCGTCCAAATACGTTGCTGAAAATACCCATTTATAAAATTCTAAACAAAAAGGGCCAAAATCATAAGAATATGTTTTTTTTTAAATAGGT
>JAISIV010000033.1 GCA_031261865.1 Lactobacillaceae bacterium
TATGGATTATTTTTGTCGCCGGATCTTGGTTTGCTAAGGACCTCATTTTTAAAGACGCCGTCAGTTTTGGTGAAAACGACCTGGTCTACACTCGTTCAGTATTTTTAACTCCTTGGAGAATCGCATTGGCTTTATTGGTTATTTGGACGCTGATACCTAAATACGCTGCCGTTAAAGTTTCCAAAGAATACATCTATATCAATAAGTTATTCTGGCATTTCAAATATCCGATTTCTCAGATTAAAAACTTAAGTATGTCCAACACTGACATATCTTATATTGATGTTGATGGCTTCAAAAAATGGACCCAATATTATTATTTGGGTTTTGAATTAAAAGGGGACAAGAAGAAATTTCGTTTTACTCATTTGACACAAAAAGAATGGGATCAATTCCGATTGGCTGTGATTGAGAGATTGGGGAGTTCAACAGATAGTATTTTAAGTCGTATGTAATTTCCTATTTTAAAAAGCAATTTTCATTTGCCTTGACGATGCAATTGGACCAATGATGATAAATTGATTTTCAATTCGGTAAAAGATGGCGTATTGATTGCCAATAAGAATTCTTCTGGTTGGAATTGGAAAACCAAAGGTTGCAGAAACATCAGCATAGCGTTCTGGCCACTGTTTGAGAGAATTAATTCCGGTTTCAACCATTTTGGAGTATTTTCGAATTTTCGAATCATCTAATTCGATTTCTTTCCAAAAATTTTGAACTTCTCTGAATGAAATTGTAAATTTATCAGTTATGACGATTTTGAATTCATTCACTTTTACCGTCACCCCAGCCATATTTACCGAATTCTTTAATCATTTCCTCTTCTGAAACTATATGATTCTGCCAATCAGCAAAACCATCTTCGATCCAGTCCCTAAATCTTTGAAGTTCAACCTCTCTTAGGTTGAAGGTGACTTTACCATCTTCAATTTCGTATGGAATTTCTTCGCCTTCCTTTAAATCCCAATCTGCAGGGAAAATAGCACCCAAAGAATTTCCGATTTTTCTAATTTTTAATTGTTTGATTTTGTTCGCCATAGTTATAACATTATTATAACTCGGAGAAATATTTAAGAAGTCGATCATACTTCTTTATACGAATTAGACGAACCAAAACGACAAAATAAATTCTGAAAGTCAATTTGTCTATAAATTGGTCTAGAAAAACTTACAATTGGTATAAAAAATGTCTTGATGCTTCTATATTTATCTATTGTTGTTTTATAAAGTTTCTCGTTTAGTTTAGAAAGGAAACGCGCTCAGCAAAGCATCACCTAGGCTCTAAGCACCTTAAATCAAAAATCCTCACTACGTTCGATTTTCAATTTAAGGCGGCTTGACGCTACGGTGACAATCGCTTTGCCTCGCGCTCTAGATATATATGGAAAATTTCATGAAAAAATTAGAAAAGTGGTTGGTTCCATTCGGCTCTAAGTTGGCCGGAAATTCAATTTTAAGCGCCATTCGTGATGGAATCGCTGTTGTTATTCCGCTTGTTATGGCGGGTTCAATCGCTTTGATTATCAAAAACTTCCCAATTACTTCTTGGACTAATTGGTTGGCAAAAGATGGGCTAGGGTTTTCTAACTTCCTGCTCCAACTTTATTATGGAAGTTTCGCCTTAATGGCTCTTGTGGCGGTTTTTGGAATCGCTTACGCTTACGCTAAAAGAAAGAATGTCGATCCACTTGCGGCTGGAATTATTTCTCTAGCTTCATATGTCATCACATTGCCTTTTTCAACAACCATTGCAACTACTGCAATCAAGTCTCAAAGTACAAATGCTAAAGGGGTGACAAATATCGTAGCCTCTGCAACTGGCCAAGGAATCGATTTTACTTTGCTCGGTTCTCAAGGACTCTTCGGAGCTATCTTAGTTGGTTTGATTTCGGCGGTAATTTTCACTTGGTTTGTCACTCATAAAATTACTATCAAGATGCCTGAAACCGTGCCACCTGCAGTTGCTAATTCGTTTACCGCTTTAATTCCCGGCGTTGTTATTCTTTTGTTCTGGGATTTGATTCAGGCTGGCCTTGCTGCTACTCCGATGCACTCATTGAATAATATGATGACCGTTATTTTGGGACAACCATTAACTGTCTTTGGAAGTTCAATTTGGGGGGTTGTAATTATTGTTGCCCTCAACTCAATTCTTTGGTTTGTTGGTGTTCACGGTGGAAATATTACTTTTGCAATCATGGACCCAATTTATCTAGCGCTGATGGCTCAAAACCTTCAAGCATACGAAGCGCACAAAGCCATTCCAAACATCGTTTCACGTCCGTTCATGGATAACTTCATTTACCTCGGTGGTGGAGGAGCGACACTTGGTTTGGTTATTGCATTGACATTATTTGCTAAATCTCGTCAATACAAAACACTCAAACCACTTGTTATGGTTCCTGGAATTTTCAACATCAATGAACCAACTATGTTTGGTGTTCCGGTTGTCCTCAATGTTTACTTGATTATTCCATTCATTGTTACTCCAATCGTTAACGCTCTTATCTCATATTCAGCAATGGCAATTGGGCTTGTTGCACGCACGACTGGTGTGGCTTTGCCATGGACGCTCCCACCAATCGTTTCAGGATTCTTGGCAACGTCTTCTTGGACTGGGGCAGCTTTGCAAGCGGTATTAATCGTGCTTGATATTCTTATCTGGTTCCCATTCTTAAAGATCAGCGACAATCGCGAACTCGCTTTGGAAAACGGTGAAGTAAAGGAAGCTTAAAATGTCAGAACTTGGAATCTCTGTTTATTTAAAAGAAGATAACTTGGACGAAAATATTACCTATATTAAAAAGGCCGCGGAACTTGGTTTTACGCGCCTTTTTACTTCTATGCTAGAAATCGTTGGTGAACCCGATCAGCATATCGCCGGTTTCAAAAAACTAATTGATGTAGCTAATAAAGTTGGTATGAAGACAACTGTCGACATCAATCCAGCGTTATTCGACGAACTCGGTATCAAGTACGATGATTTGTCTTTCTTTAAAGAGCTCGGTGCTTGGGCTATCCGCTTAGATGAAGGTTTCACCGGTTTAGAAGAAACCCAAATGACCCACAACCCACTTGGCTTGAAAATTGAAACCAATATTTCTCGTGGCGGACACTACATTGAATCCGTGATGGATTATTCTCCTAATAGAGATGCGTTAATTGGCAGTCATAACTTTTATCCGCAAAAATACACTGGTTTAGATAAAGACTATTTCAATGGAACTGCGGGTCTCTATAAAAGTTACAATTTGCAAACCTCAGCCTTTGTTAGTGCTCCTAGTGCTACTCAGGGGCCTTGGCCTGTTTCTGATGGGTTGGTTAGTTTAGAAGATCATCGTAATTTGCCTTTGGCGACGCAAGTACAATGGATGAAATTTAATCCAAATATCGACAATATCTTTATCGGTAATGCTCATGCCTCTGATGAAGAATTGGAGGAAGCTGCCACAGCTTTTAAAAGAACCATGCCGCTTCTACATGTTCTTAAAAATGGAGAACCGACTGAACTGGAGACAAAAATTGTTGAAGGCAAGAATCAGCTCTATCGCGGAGATCGTTCGTCATACGTAATCCGTAGTACACAATCTCGTGTTGATTACAAAAACGAACCGTTGGCACCACGGAATACCGAAACCGTAAATCAATATGATGTTTTAATTGCAAATGAAAACTACGGTCAATACAAGGCCGAGCTTCAAATTGCAATTAAGCCTTTAGAAAATGATGGGCGTATGAATGTGGTTGGACGTATTCATCCCGACGATATTATTTTGATTTCTGAAATTAATCCATGGTCCAGCTTCCAGCTTAAATTCGTTTAACAGACTCCTAACGGAGTCTGTTTTTGCATTAAAATTAAAGCAACGAAAAGAGGAATTATGGCAAACTACAATAATGATCCACAGCGTTTAGCGCGTGATATGAAAAACCCAATTTTAGCCGAATATCATGATGAATTCGGACAAAAAGTGACTGATACAAATACATTATTTGAACGTCTAATGACTCATGTTTACGCAATCGGTTTGAAGTGGGAAACGATTGTCCCAAAAATGCCTGACTACGAAAAACTTTTTTACAACTATGACGTTAATAAAGTTGCTGGCATGTCTGAAGATGAAGTGTTCGAAAAAATCGCTGATTATCCAAATGTAATTGATAACCAGGGTAAAATAAAGGCCACTCTTTCTAACGCTCGTACTATTCGAGATTTGGAAGTCAACGGTACGAAATTCATTGATTATCTGACTGGATTAGTTCCTGGTGATGTTGTCATTTCAACTCATGAGCAAAATGAAAAAGTTACCACTCAAATCAGCGAACAAATGAAAAAAGACGGTTTCAAATACACTGGTCCTTCAACTGTTAGTACTTTCTTTCACGGTATAGGTTTATTACCCTTGTTCTCACAGTTGGATAACGTTAATGAGTAAAGCGCAGCAACTTTTAATTAGCTTCTATTCGCTTCGAGGACGCGACGACTTAGGAGTGAATTTTTGTCAATCCTGAAAATGAGGTTGCTATTTACGGGAATATTAAAAGTAACCCATTTAATGACAAAATTTGGTTCATTTATCAATATACAAATGACAAGAAAAACCCTGCAACTGATTTAGTTAATCAACTATCGAAAATCAGCTCCACGCAGAACAAGGTAAATATTAGCTTGAACCGAAATCGTATTTTGGTCCTTTTGTTTTTCAGTTTAATTTCAATTTACATCGGTGTCTCAACTTATTTAATGGGACACGGTTTACTAATAGCTATTGCTTCCCTGGAGTGTTTATGGGAATTTCATGGCCCACATTTTTCTATGGAAAATTCCGATCTAGAGATAAAAATAGACAGCGTGAACTTTGTGCGCGTCAACTAGAAAGTCTTTTGAAAATCGAAAACAATACAATCATGTTCCAAAGCATCATCCAAAATTGGATTGAAGGCGAACACATTCAACCAACTGCGGTTAAGCATCCTTGGCTTTGGGATATGTTAAAAAGAAAGTAGGCTTCACCGGTTTGCTCACGAGTCATTTAAGTCGAATCCTCAACTTTATCAAAGTCGAAATAATTGATTAAATAGCTAACTAAAGATGGTGGAAGAACGCTTTTCCGTTGTTTGAGTAATTAAAGTTGTCAAACGAAAAATTATTTGATATATTATCCAAGACATATAAATAAGCCTATCCAGAAGCAGGGAGAGATATCACTCGATGAACTGCTACCAACCTACTAGTAATAGCAAGGTGGTCCTTTGATAAAAGATGGGCTCGTTATTACTTTTGTAAGCGAGCCTGATTAAGGTTCGCTTTTTTATTGCCGTTGAATTGTCTAACCTCTGCAAATCAAATGGCAGCTGTCTGTGCGGTATGTCGGCCTAATCGAAATTCCAACACACATTTTTTACCTCTTATGTTTTTGTTGTTTACCCTCTTATGTATGTATTTTGGTTGGAATCTAAATTAGAACAGAAAAATTAAAAATAAAGCGCCTATAAAGATACGGGGAGAGACATCACTCTATGAACCGTAACCAACCGACCGAAAGGCAAGGTGGTCCAGTGATGAAGTTAATAGGCTCGTATTCTCTTTACGTGAAGCGAGCCCTAGTAGGTTCGCTTTTTATTAGGAGAAATTATGTCAAACACAATTTATTTATCGTTATTAAAACAGAACAAAACTTTGGAATTCGAATTCGCAGATAGGGAACAAATGTTGCTCGCCAATTTACTGGTTAGTGCGTTTAGGGATTTGGAAAAATACAAAATCGATTTCACACGAAGCAGTGACGCTAAAAATTATGGCGAGTTTATGCAAAGTAATCACACGGGAATCCAATTATCAGGCTTAATTAGAAATATAGCAGCCATCGATCATCCAGAAGTTGATTTGGAATCCGAAAATATAAAAAAGTTTCTTACGCCAAAAGGTCTAGAAAAAGCTAAGGCCGGGGAGTTTAGGTTAGGGCCGAGTTTAGAACTCATGAATGATACCAGTCTCCTAGAACAAGCTGGCATTAGGATTGTCGACAGTACCGATAAAACAGGGAAGGCAATTAATATCTAAGGAATAAGAATATGACAGAAATGAAATATGAAATTAAGTTAGAACTAGATTACACAACCTTCAGTTACACTTTGGATACTGAAAATGATTTAAAAGTGGCCAAAGATTTGGTCGAATTAGCGCGCGAATTGAAAAGACGGGACGTCAGTTTCGAAGTTGAGCAAAATCAAAAAGAGGGATTTGATTCAAAAAGTTTCCTCAATTTAACTCCGAGAGAGATTGCTCGTTTTTACAATGCCACGGATATTTTAGAAATCCCCCAAGCAAAGTTTCCAAGAGATGAGGATCATGAGTTTAACTATGGTTCGATAAAACTAACCCTTTCACGCAGATGGGTAGATGAGACACATTATCATTACTTTGTAGTTTTAAGTCAAAACGGACATGATTTATTTCATTCGGTAATGGCAGGTTTTGTTGCAAATTCGGCGACGTCCGGAATGGGTCTTAGTGCGAAAAGGTTGCAATTTGTAGAAGCGCTTAAAAAGGATCTTTCTCAAACGAAGGAATTCGAAAATCTGACTATTGCTGAAATGAACGATATTCTTAAAAGAGTAAGCGAGCACAATTAAAAAAAGTGAACCTTATCGGTTCACTTGCAAACTAATATTATTTCCTTCGGAATCCGCAAAGTTAAAGCGGATTTTTTTTGGATCAACGTCATCACTTTCTTTGAAATCAATGTAGTAGTTAATCAAATGATTCCGAACTTCTTCTTCATGGTCTCTGGCTAAAATTTCAACATCCACCATTTCTTGCGATTCAAAAAAAGTAATATCTTCTCCATCAACCAACAAATGTCGTTCCTCATCGGCTCCGTCTTGCAAGAAGTCGAATAAATCTCGATAG
>JAISIV010000055.1 GCA_031261865.1 Lactobacillaceae bacterium
GATACATTTTGCAAGCAAATAACGAAGTCGACAATCTGCGCGAGTCACTTCAAAGAAATCAACTTCGAATTCTTGAAGAAACAATGGTTCAAGAGAAAAACCATTTTTATCAAATCATTGTTGCCACGCCTTGGTTTAGAAATCCACAAGAATTAACCGAAACAGAAATCGAATTTGGTCCGTTTTTGCTAGAAAATAAGCCACACGAGTTCATTAATATGTGGACACATGAATTAGAAGTGCTCCAATCAATCGAAGAACATTTATCCTCTGATAACCAAATTTCAGATAACAAGCGACTTAAAGAGATACAATCAGAGATAACTAAAATCAAAGGAGTATTAAATTAATGGCGAAATATGAGAATTTAGTTGACCGCTTTTTAAAGTATGTCAAAGTAAATACTAAAAGTGATGAGTTCAGTCAAACCGTCCCTTCGGATCCTAAGGAAGTAGCATTCCTTAAAGACTTGGCTGAAGAACTAAAAGAAATTGGTTTTTCGAATGTCCGTACATTAAAGGATGGCTATGTCTTTGCCGAGGTTCCAGCTACACCCGGAAAAGAAAACGTCGATGCAATCGGTTTTATTTCGCACGTTGATACTGCTGACTTTAATTCGGAAAACGTTAACCCACAAGTAGTCACTGACTACGACGGACAATCCGTTGTCAAGTTGAATGATGAGTATTCACTTGATCCAGAAGTTTTTTCAAGTCTTAAGAAATATAAAGGTCACACTCTAATTACGACTGATGGAACGACACTTTTGGGCGCAGATGATAAGGCTGGTGTTAGTGAAATTATTGCTGCCGGTGAATATATGTTGAATCACCCGGAGTTCGAACATGGTAAAGTTGTTGTCGCCTTCGGACCTGATGAAGAAATTGGAATCGGTGCTGACAATTTTGATACCAAAGAATTCGGAGCCAAGTTTGCTTACACTATGGATGGTGGCCCACTAGGAGAACTTGAGTGGGAGACTTTTTCAGGAGCAGGAGCTACTTTAACTGCTACTGGAAAAGCCGTTCATCCAGGAACCGCTAAAGATTTATTGGTTAACCCAGCTGTTGTTTTAATTGATGTTTTCAATCAATTGCCAGAACATGATCGTCCTGAAAACACTGAAGGAAGAGAAGGATTCTTTTATCTAACAACTTTTGAAGCTGATGCTGATAAGGGTGTTATGAGAATGATTATCCGTGATCACGACCGTACCAAATTCGAAGAACGTAAGCAAATGTTAACTACTGCAGTTGAAAATACCAACAAAAAATATGGCGATGCCGTTGTTTTGGTTTTGAAGGATCAGTATTACAACATGGGTGAAATCCTAAAAGATCAACCAGAAGCAGTTGATGTAGCAAAAACCGCTATGAATGAATTAGGTATCACTCCAATTATTGAACCGGTTCGTGGTGGAACTGATGGTTCAAAGATTACTTTTCTTGGTACTCCAACTCCAAACTTGTTTGCCGGTGGAGAAAACATGCATGGTCGTTTCGAATATGTTTCAACAACTGTCATGGAACAAGCAACTGATTTGATTCTTAAAATTGTGGAGCTCGAAGCAAAATAAATGTTTACTAAAATTTTGATTGCAAATCGTGGAGAAATTGCCAATCGCATAAAAAAAACCGCCGATGATTTAAATATTCAAGCGGTTTTTTTTGAGTCACAAAATCCAAGGGATTATTATGATGCTTCTAAAATTATCGATTTTGCACTCCAGAATGGAGTCGATGCCATTCACCCGGGATACGGCTTTCTAAGCGAGAATGCAGAATTTGTTCAACTTGTTGAGAGTGCGGGTCTGAAGTTTATAGGACCTCATTCTTCTTTTATTGAATTATTCGGTAATAAAGCGAATTCGCGCCAAATGACTCTAAGAAGGAACGTGAAAACGATTCCTGAACCTGTAAAAGATGAATATCCTCGTGTCATTAAATTTAACGACGGGGCTGGAGGTAGAGGAACACAGGTGATTGATGAACCTTTAGATAATCTGGTCGCCGGCACTTTTTATTATGAAAAATTTTTACCAAGAATTCGCCATATTGAAGCTCAAGTCTTTTCAGATGGAAAAATCATTCATATTCTTGGCTATCGAGACGGTTCTATTCAATTAAGACAACAAAAAATGATTGAAATGACCGCTGTTGTCTCTGGAATAGTTGAAAGTCAAATTTTAGAAGCAATCCAACAAATGTCTGATGAATTTAATGGCTATGTTGGAGTGGCAACGATTGAATTTGTTTTGGACTTAGATTCTAATAACGTTTACTTTATGGAAGTTAATCCTCGTATTCAAGTTGAACATGCAGTAACTGAGTTAACTAGTAGTATTGACATCGTCGAATTACAATTAAAACTTGCTGACGGGCAAAGTATTTCAATAGAACCTTCCAATCAAGGGTTTGCTATTGAGGCTCGAATTCTTGCTATCGATTCGGAAACTAAATTACCTAATGCTGGTTTGATTGAAGATGTAGTTCTGCCTACTACGGTTAGGATTGATAATGGTTTTTTGTCACCGAACACAGAAGTGTCCCCATTCTTTGATCCTCTTCTAGCGAAATTTATTAGTTATGGTCTAAATTTTGAACAGACACGACAAAAACTAGTGTCAGCTCTGGAGGAAACTAAAATAACCGGGATTAAGACAAACGTCGATTTACTAAAAAAAATCCTCACTTCTGAGGATTTCATGAACGACAAACTTGATACAAATTTTTTAACTGATCACTTTGGTTGATCAGTTTTTTCTTTACTGATAGCAGTAATGATAATTGAAGAGCTAAGCCCGATGATGACACTTACCACTGCAGTTACTGGAACATTAAAAGTCTGACTTTCCAGAGATGAAGTAATAAAGCCTAATACCATCCCGAGAACTAATGACCAAAAAATAACAACAATATATTTCATAAAGTCCATTCTACGCCACTTTTAAAAAACAAGGTATTATTTTTCTAATGAGTTTCACACCATTATATGTCAACAATGAATTTGAAATTCTTTCAAGTCCTAATAAAACTGATGAGTTAATCCAAGCTTATAAAAAAGCTGGAATTGAAACTTTATCAATCGCCAATCACGGTAATTTTTTTCAGTCGTTACAAACCTATAAAAAAATTCTCCAGGCTGGTCTTAAACCGGTTCTTGGATTGTTGTATGAGGACAATTTATTATTAGCTAAAAACCTTCAAGGCTATTCTAATTTGTCCCAATTTATTTCTCAAGGACAGACTAATTTTCAAATTTTAGAAGAC
>JAISIV010000056.1 GCA_031261865.1 Lactobacillaceae bacterium
GTTACTTCATTGAAGCGACGAGCCAAGGCGGCATTTTTCAAAATAGTGTTTCGGTATTCATCTTGAGTAGTGGCTCCAATTACTGAGAACTCACCACGCGACAGAGCAGGCTTAATAATATCAGCCAACCCTTTAGAACCATTATCACCACCAGCATTCCCGGTACCTAAGATTTGATGAATTTCGTCGAAGAAGATAATAATGTTTCCAGCTGACTTAACCTCCTTGATTAAGTTTTGAACATTTTCTTCAAACGAACCACGGTATTGAGTCCCAGCTTCAAGTGAAGACAAATCAATAGAAATGATTTCTTTGTTCTTGATTGAAGCCGGAACATCTCCATTAACGATTGCTTGCGCCAGTCCTTCAACAACGGCTGTCTTTCCAACTCCAGCATCCCCAACAAGAACGGGATTGTTCTTTGTACGACGGGAGAGAATTTCAGCAGTTTCTTGAATCTCTTTATTTCTTCCGATAACAGGATCAAGCATACCGTTTCTAGCTTCTTCAGTTAAATTACGGCCTAGTTTTGCTAAGATTCCATCTTTTTTAACTTTGCCCTGCGAAGCTTTTGGATCCTGATTTAAATCTTGAACCGCTTGTCCATTACGCAAAGCTGCGAATTCCTCCGGAGTTACTTCGCGACCATTAACTAGGTAGCGACGGTTTTCAGAGTTGACGCCATTCATGCGTCCCATAAGTTGATTAAATACGTCATCCATTTCAAATGGATCGTTGTTCCACATTGAGTTTGCCATGTAAATTATTCCTCCATATAGTTATCTTCAAGTTCTTTCAAAATCTCCCACATCTGTTTGTGTTGATATTTAGCAATCACTTCAATATCACGAAGATTTAGAGGGGTAGCTTTTGATTGTGATTTGTTATAAGACTTATAGATCGTCGTATACCCATAGCCACCAGCCTTGGCCAGCTGATATATCGTTATGTCCCGATCATTAATATAGTCCTGAATTCTTATATACACTCGGTTACCTCCTTGAGTAATAATATATCACATTTGTGAAACAAACACAATAGTGAAATAGTAATTGTTTCAAGATAAGTGTAGAAAAAAACCACGAATAAAATTCGTGGTTAATTTGAATTATTTTTTGCCTTTTTTCTCAGCTTCTTTTTCTTTGTTGGTAAGAATCTTATCGATAAAACCATACTTCAAAGTTTCTTTGGCGTCCATCCAGTTATCACGCTCAGTATCAGCCATAACTTTATCGAAATCTTGACCAGAATTGTCAGCCAAAATTTGAGTCAAAGTATTACGAGTCTTTTTAATTGAGTCGGCAATAATTTGAATATCAGTTTGTTGAGTACCCGAAGGAGCCCCACCCATTGGTTGGTGAATCAAGTATTCAGCATTTGGAAGCATATAGCGCTTTCCTTTGGTTCCAGATGAAGCAATAACTGTACCCATCGAAGCAGCTAAGCCCATAACGATAGTTGAAACCGGACTCTTAATCAAGTTCATAGTATCAACAATTGCTAATCCAGCAGTAACTGATCCTCCTGGGGAATTAACGTACATATTAATATCTTTGGTATTATCTTGAGCATCCAAGAAAAGTAGTTGGGCGACAATTGAAGTTGCCATTTGGTCTTCAACTTGTCCTTGAACTAAAATAATTCTATCTTTCAATAAACGTGATGGAAGATCGTAAGATTCACGACCGTTCGCAGTTTGTTCAATAACTCCAGGCCACATAAAATGTCCTCCTTAATGTTTTACAAAAATATTATAGTTCTTTGGTCAAAGAAGGTCAAACATATTAACTGATCATTTCCAAATATAAATCATGTATTTTATTCAAGCGGTGTTTGACGCCAGATTTAGACATCTTTGGCTCTAACATCTCCCCTAAATCAGAAAGGCTTGCTCCCGGGTTTTCAAGTCGAGCTTGCGCAATGGTCTGAACTTTAACGTCTAATTTGGATAAACCACCATGTTCTTCAATAAATTTTATTTCATCAACTTGACTTGAACCAGCAGATAGAGCCCTATCAATATTGACATTATCAACATTAGATAAACGATTGGCCTCGTTTTTATTAGCTTTTTGCGAAACCGATTTCTCATATTTAAGACGAGATTGATTGGCTCCTATTAAATCAAGAATATCGGCAATCAAGTTGGATTTTTTTATATACAAAACTGTTCCGTCCCGCCTACTGGTGGTTTTGAAAGGAATAATATCTTCAAAAATCGTTTGAAGTTGCTTAACCAGATAATTATTATTACTGTAAATTTCAAAATGATAATTACCAGATTTTGGATCACTAATCGAACCACTAGCAATAAAAGCTCCACGCAGAATAGCATTTTGCTTTTGAGCTGATGAATAAAATTTCATCGGAATAACATTAACCGGAGAAAAGGGGTCTATCTTCAAAGTGTCTAAAACTTTTTGAGATTCATCAGAAATAATCACGCCGTAACGATGCGTTCTTTGTCCGGCAAATGTTTCTATATTCGTTTGTAATTCAATTTGTGGAAAAGCAGTTTGAATCAGGCGATAAACTCGTCTTGCGCTAGCGGGGTTGCTTGTTTGGATTTCAACGGTTTGTTTTGTGCCCAAATGATAAATTCCGCTTAAACGCAAAATCGCCGACAGCTCAGCGAGAATTACATCTCGTTTCATAGCTATCGGCAATATTGAAACTTCATTTTTTATTTCAGAAGAAAAACTCATTTTTCATTTAGGATGTCGAGTAATTTATCAACAATCTTTTCACCATTATGGAAAGCACCACCATCATGCATACTGAGAAAATCGTCAGCAACTTGAATCACTCCAAGAGCGTCAACAGCTTTTTTATCAACAGCAACTTGATGAGATATTTCATCATATACATCAAAGTCAACTCGATTTTCGTCAACTTGAGCAGTGTTGGTCAATACATAATCAATAATCGGTTCACCGACATTACGGTGAATAGCCATCACATGATCAGCATCAGAGAACGATGACGTTTCACCAAATTGAGTCATGATATTGGAAATGTAGACGACTTTAGCTTTTGTTCGAGCAACTGCTTTACCAATTTGAGGAATCATTAAGTTTGGAAGAATTGAGGTATAAAGAGAACCTGGTCCCATTACAACCATATCCGCTGACTGAATTGCGTTAATGACTTCAGAAACCGTTTGAGCTTCAGAACCATCTTGCTTAGTAACCCAAATACGATCAATGTTTTTATGAGCAGAAGTAATTTCATGCTC
>JAISIV010000076.1 GCA_031261865.1 Lactobacillaceae bacterium
ATTTTGAGCTTTTCATTTTCGTTTTTCGTGATGGCGTCAATAACTACAGCCACACTATGTGGAACTTCTTGACGAGTTAGTTGTAAAACTTTTTCTCTGATGATTTCAGCAATCAAAAAACGTTCTGGGTGATCAGTAATTTGATCTTTATCAAAATATTGCGGACCCTCTTCTAAATGATCCACGATTGAATCTAATAAAGTGTCGACTTGTTCACCTTTTAAAGCCGAAATAGGAAATACTTCATCCCATTCGACATCAGTGTAACTGGCAATTGTTTTTAATAACTCATTTTTGTCTTTAATTAAATCAACTTTATTAACCACTAAATATTTTGGAGTGTCTTTGATTTTGTTAAGGCGATCAATAATGTAGTCCTCTCCGGTACTTCTTGGTGCTGTAGCATCTACTACAAACCAAATAGCATCCGCTTCATTCATGGCTGAAGTTGCAGCTTTCACCATATATTGACCAAGAGCATTTTGCGGTTTGTGAATTCCTGGAGTGTCTAAAAAAACCACCTGAGCATTATCAGTTGAATAAATACCGGCGATTTTATTTCTAGTCGTTTGCGCTTTTGATGAGACAATTGCAATTTTTTGACCAATTATTTTATTTATAAGTGTTGATTTTCCGACGTTAGGTCGGCCAACTATTGTGACGAATCCTGATTTAAAAGTCATTAGTGAGTAATTACCTGATTTAATCCATAGTAGTTCCAGATATATGGCTGGAATATTAGTGCAAAAATAATAAATTCAACGATTACAGCAAAGACGACACCCGCGCTGGCAACATCTTTAGCCACTTTTGCTAAATCGTTATATTGAGCGCCAACGATTAAATCGACGACTGCTTCAATAATCGTGTTTAGTATCTCTGATAGAACAGCAAATGCAACTCCGATTGTAATCCAAAGCCAATCAGAACGTGATAAATCAAAATACAAACCAACTAAAAAGATAATTAGCGCGATGACAATGTGAATACGGAAATTTCTTTCGCGTAATAACATTGTTAAAAAACCGTTGAAAGCATTGATTACTGCGCTAAAAAATGTTTTATTACGTTTGTAGGCTGTAGGTTTTTTGATTTTTTTATCTTGGGAGTCCATAGGCTTCTAATATTTTACCTTGTAATTCGAAATGCGTTTTTTCATCCTCAGGACTTCTTGTGTGGTCATACCCGAGTAAATGTAAAAAGCCATGGACTGCTAAGAAAGCAACTTCCCGATCAACGGTGTGATTTAATTCTTGAGCTTGTTCTAAGGCTTTTTCAGTGCTGATGAATAAATCCCCTAATTCATGCGGAACGTCGGGTAAATCTATTAAGTCTTCTTCTTCTAAAGCAAAAGAAATAACGTCAGTTGGTGCGTCAACATTTCGAAATTCACGATTAATCTCTTGAATCTTTTGATTGTCAACTAAATTAACACTCATTTCGTAATTAGTTTTCAATTTCAAAAAATCATAGGCAAACTTGAGAACACTAGTAACGAGTTTTGATTGTTCGTTGTTAACGATTTCTTGGTCGTTGTCTAAAATAACTATATCAATCATGGTTTTCACTTCTTTCATAGGCTTCGACAATTTTTCCAACAACTGGATGCCTTACAACGTCTTGTGAACCAAAGTTGACGAATTCAACACCAGGAACATCTTTTAAAATTCTTTGAGCTTGCGACAAACCAGATGCCTTCTCACCTCTTGGCAAATCAATTTGACTAATATCGCCGTTAATAAGCATTTTTGAATTGAAGCCTAGACGAGTCAGGAACATTTTCATTTGATTAGGGGTGGTATTTTGACCTTCATCTAAAATCACAAAAGCATTATCCAAAGTTCGCCCACGCATATAAGCTAAGGGAGCAACTTCGATTAAACCACGTTCCATAAAGCGGTTAGCGGTATCTCCTCCTAATAAAGAATCCATGGCATCGTAAATTGGCCGAAGATATGGATCGACCTTTTCTTTTAAGTCTCCCGGCAAAAAGCCAAGTGATTCGCCTGCTTCGACGGCTGGTCTTGAAATAATAATGCGGTCAACTTCACCTTTTTTAAAAAGAGAAACCGCCATTGCAACTGCTAAATATGTCTTTCCAGTTCCAGCTGGACCAATCCCAAAAGTAATATCGTTCTTCTTAATGCTTTGGATATATTTACGTTGAGTGAAATTTTTGATTCTCACTGGACGATTTTTAGCATCATTAATGATTACCTCGTTGTAAAAGTCACTGAAGTATTCAAGCGTCCCACGCTCTTGCATATTGATTGCTGAAATTACATCAAAAGGCCCAATTGTAATATTCTTACGAGACAATCCAGAGAGAACATCAATAACTTGTTTAGAAGCCTTTTCCGCATTCTCTGCGCCATTTATTTCAATTTGATTTCCAATGACTGATATTTTTACGTCCAAAGATTCTTCAATCAATTTGATTAGTTGATCTGAAGTACCAAATAAGTCTTGAAGTTGTTTATTAGATTGAAAATTTATAATTTGTGTCATTTATTTAGATAAGATTTCTTTTACTATTTGACTAGCTTTGCTACCGTCGGCGCGTCCTTTGATTTCTGGTTGGACAATTCCCATAACTTTCCCCATATCTGCAAGTGAACTTGCACCAGAATCGCTAACTGCCTTTTCAATAATTTGACGTAATTCCTCATCAGATAATTGTTCAGGGAGATAGCCTTGAAGAATACCAATTTCCTTTTGATTTTGCTCAACAAGATCATCCCTTCCGGCTTTAGATACTTCATTCAAAGTGTCTTGGCGTTGTTTAACTTCTTTGGCGAGAATTCCAAGGACAGCAGTATCATCCAATTCGCCATCTTCGATCTCTTTATTAGAAATTGCAGCTTTAACCATACGAATTACTGCCAAAGTATCTTTGTCCTTGGCCTTCATTGCCGCTTTCATATCTTCATTGAGTTGTTCTTTTAGTGTCATAAAAATACCTTCCAAAATTATTTAATAAAAAAAGACCTTACGGTCTCAATTATATATTTATTAGTAACGAGACTTCTTGCGGTCACGCTTTTGAGCTGCTTCACTCTTTAATTTGCGAGCAACAGATGGCTTTACGAAAAATTCACGCTTGCGAACTTCTTGGAGGATACCATCACGGACAACACCACGCTTGAAACGACGCAATGCATCATCAAAACTTTCGTTACTACGAACTTTAATAGTAGACATTAATATCACTCCTTCCCTGTCCTAATTTACTTGCGTAAGACCAACTAATTATAGCACTAGTATTCTTTTTCGTAAAATTTACCGAATGTGCGATCAACTTTCCAAATTGAGGCAAATGCATTTTCGTCGGCTTGTTTTACAGCCATTTGCATAATATACATTTCCTCATTTGTAATAACAGTTAATAAAATATCTTTTTTATCGCCTAAATATGCACCTTGAGCGTCATTCAGAATTGTAATTCCTCGACGCAAATTTTTTTGAATCGATTTAATAACTTCTTGTTTTTTATTAGTGACTATTAAGACTTGCATCAATTGTTGTCGGGCATAGAGTGACTGTTGGATCCAAGAACTTATAACAATTCCGAGAATTGAATAAAAGGCATATTTCCAGCCATTGATGGCAACTGAACCAATCATGATAAAACCATTAAAAGTAAGGTTAATTGGCATTATTCTGATGTTGAAATATTTCTTAAATAGAATTCCTGCAATGTCTACTCCACCAGTAGCTACTCCGTTTCGTAGAGCGATACCGACTGCTAGTCCGTTTAAAACACCACCGAAAATGGCGTCAATCATTGGATCATTTGCCAAAGGTACACTTGGTGCTTTAATAATTGTCACAAAAATTGAACTAACAATTATGGCTAACACTTCAAAAAAAGCAAAACGATTACCAATAAATTTCCAAGCTAGGAGCGACATCGGCACGTTAACAAGCAAAATCATCAACGCAATATTATTTGTGTGGAATAACGCATTTAAAATTTGCGCAAGTCCCGTAAAACCACTTGAATAGATATCGCCTGGTTTCCAGAAAAAATTCATGGCAATCGAGAAAATTAGACCGTATAAAATTGACGCCCCAAAACGACGAAAAATTTGATGCTTATCAAGATATTCGTGAATACGTATGTTCATATTATTTATTAATAATAACCGTTTGATTGATAAAAAGATAAAGCTTCTGCCGTTGATCCGTTATAACGATCATTGATGTAATCCTTCATTGCTTGAAGCTGTAATGTCGCATTATTTTTAACTTGAGCGTAACTCTTATTTAGATAAGTTTGGTAATAGTCGTTTAATAACATTCCTAGACCGAACTGATCTTTTTTGTCATTGACGGAATGAATATCACCTTTAGACAAAAGCTGAATCAATTGAGCTAAATCATCGTCGCCGTCAGTCATCTTAACTTGATATTTCACAACTTTCTTGGAATCGGTGGAATCATCAACTCCTTCAGGTGATTCAAATGGGACTGTTGCGGTGTTGGATTGGTTGACATTAAAGGTTTGTGCAGACTGCAAAACACCGACTGTAAAGTCCTTTACTAAAGCATTTATTGATTTTGTTTGATCAGTGGGTTGAGCGCCTATTATTTGTGGACTTAAATATACAAAACCGAATGACAATAACAAAACCGTAATTGAGGTCACGAAATTTTTCAAAATTCTATTTTATAACAGAAGATATTTTATCAGTGATGAGACGGTCCATTACTTCTATACCTTCGTATGTCGGATGGGTTCCGTCTGAAACTACTAGGTTGGGATTAGCATTGACTTGATCAAACCAATCAATTACATGCAGATTTGGATGAATTTTAGCTTGTTCATTTAAAACAAAGTTATTTCCATCAATCCATGGTCTTCCAGCAGCATAATTGTTCACCCAAAAAACGTTTCGATCAGGTCCGACGATATCCATAATTTGTTGGACTTGGTCAGGTGTAATTGTTCCGTTCATTCCAATAATCAGTAACAAATTTTGATCGAGTTGGTTTGAAGCATTTAAATTATTCAAAACTGAAACGGCATCTAAAGTGTGTCGCCCAACCTGTGCATCAAAAATAGTTTTAGGGAAAATCGATTGTAAACTACTGGACACGGCAATCATTACCGAGTCACCGATACCAGTCATTTCGATATTCGACAAATCAGTGGTATTGGTTTGAACTTCACTTTGAGAACTAGAAGATGCTACATCAGGTTGCTCGGAAGATGATATTTCAGAAGTTTCTTGACTCGGTTGCGAAGAAACAACCTCAGATGAACTCTCTTTTCTAGCTTCTAAGGCCTCTTTATTTTTTTTCTTAATTTCAGATGATTTTTTATTCAAATCTTTTTTTAACTTAATAGCAGCGTAGTTGTGGGTGGCATAACCAGAAGTTAGACCCAAAAAATTTCCAACGAACAAAAAAACAATGAATGCCATCATCGGCAAAACCATGAATTTTGAGACTTTAGCCGTTTTAATTCCTTTTCTAAAATTATTTTCGACCAATTGATATGACAATTCGGCAAAAAATAAAATTAAAACAACTAAAGCTACTTTTAAAAGAAGAGATTCCTTTTTAATGTAGTGCTCAGCAATTACTAAAATTGGAAGCTGATAAAGATATATGGAATATGAGCGGCTTCCTATATACAAAAATACTCGATTACCCATAATTCTCGAAAAGAAATTCGGTTCCGAGTTAACGAACACCAAAACACTGATTCCGGCAATCAGACTAAGTACTAACATCCCATAGTCGTAAACCCAAGTTTGGTAACCATTCATCGTTACGAAGAAGAATAAAATACCACCAACTGAGGTAATTTGGAAAATTAAAATACCTTTCATGAATCCTTTCAATTGCTTAGATAAAACTGATACGGCCACTCCAATTAAAAAAGAAAAAGCCCTAGTGTCCGTTCCATAGTAAGATCGATTTGAGTTATCTGGATTAAAAAATAGAGCAAATAAGAAAGCAGAAACAATTATTAAAACTGTAATGGCGAGCAAGTATGCTTTGTAGTTCTTTTTAAATACTTTAACGAGAACCAGCATAATTAGTGGCCAAAACACATAGAATTGAGCCTCAACAGACAAAGACCAAAGGTGTGTGAATACCGACCAGTTGTTCGATTTATCAAAATAGGATTGTCCAGCAAAAATTTGATACCAGTTATTGACATAGAAAATATTAGTAATTAAAGTTTTACCGACGTTGTATAGGGCATCCTTAAAAACAAAAGCAATCGTAGCAATCGTCGACAAAATCATGACGATGAATGCTGGATAAAGTCGCCAAAAACGTTTTTTTAAATAATCAAAATAATTGAGATTGCCGTTTGTTTCATAGTTTTTTAAAAGACTTTCAGAAGTTAAAAATCCCGACAAAACAAAAAAGACGGTAACGCCGGCAAAGCCACCTGAAAAAACATTTGGCCATAAATGAAATGCGATAACAGCTAAGACCGATAACGCTCTGATTCCTTCAAGTGATTTATAAAATTTTGGTTGATTATTTTTTTGCATAAAAAAACTCGATTGAATACTCAACCAAGTTTAATACAGATAATCTATTTTTTACTAGTCTTCAACTATTTTTAAACCTAGCTCATCTAGTTGGCTTTGAGCGACTTTTGTTGGAGCCTCCGTCATTGGTTCACTTCCCTTTGAATTTTTGGGGAAAGCAATGACTTCGCGAATATTTTGTTTACCTGCGAACAACATTGCTAAACGATCCAAACCAAGAGCAATCCCGCCCATTGGAGGAAAACCATATTCCATACCTTCAAGTAAGAAACCAAAAGCTTCATTAGCGGATTCAGCAGTAAAACCTAAGGCCTTGAGCATTTTTTCTTGAATGTCAGTACGGTGAATACGAATTGAACCTGATCCTAATTCGTAACCATTTAGGACCAAATCGTAACTTTGAGCGTGGGCTTTATGAGGATCCTCTCCATCATCGAGATAATGAAGGTCTTCTTCGTTAGGCATTGTGAATGGATGATGAGCTGAAATCCATCTACCAAAGTCTTCTGAATATTCAAACAGTGGCCAGTCGACAATCCACGCGAACTTGTATTCGTTTTCGTTAATTAATCCTAATTCTTTTGCCACAAAGCCTCTGAGATAACCCAAAGTAGCACTTACAATATCAAAGCGATCGGCAGCAAAGAATACCACGTCACCATCATTAAGTTTGAGAAGGTCAATCAATTCAGTCTCGTTGCCGGTGAAGAATTTGGCTGCGGCACCTGATAATGCTTGATCTTCTACTTTGAGCCATGCTAATCCTTTAGCTCCAAATCGTTTCACGTATTCAGTTTGGGCGTCAATTACTTTTCGCGTAAACAAAGAACTTGCGTTTGGGGCAACGATAGCTTTTACAACTCCGCCATTATCCAAAGCATTTTTGAAAACGACGAAATCGGTTTTTGAGGCCAATTGAGAAATGTCTTGAAGTTCGATATTGAAACGTAAATCAGGTTTGTCGGAACCAAAACGGTCCATTGATTCTTGCCAAGTTAAAGTAGGTATTGACTCGCTATCGATATTGATATTTAAAACATCATTCATCAAGAAAGTGACCCAGCTGTTAACCAAGGCGATGATTTCTTTTTGATTCATAAAACTGGTTTCTAAATCTAATTGCGTGAATTCAGGTTGTCTGTCTCCGCGCAAATCTTCATCACGGAAGGCTCTTGCGATTTGGAAATAGCGATCAAAGCCCGCACCCATCAAAAGTTGTTTAAATAACTGGGGTGATTGTGGCAAAGCGTAGAAACTACCAGGATGAATTCTTGAAGGCACTAAGTAATCTCGGGCCCCTTCTGGA
>JAISIV010000095.1 GCA_031261865.1 Lactobacillaceae bacterium
GGTCAATAAAGCCACAACCAAACCAGCTACTCCCAAAAAGAACCACACAACTTTCGGTAATTTAAATCCTTTAAAACTAAAGCCATTTTTCTTCACTTTTTTACGACGTTGTGGAGATATTTTTCGAGCCGGCCCTAAATTGTTTTGCGGTCTTGAAAAATTAGAATTTTGGGAAGTATTCGCTGGTCTATATTGATTATATTGAAGTTGAGCTACATTTTGGTTTGCACTCTGGCTTCCGCGATAAACATTATTTGGATTAGCTTGAACCGGACGTTGCACAGGTCTCTGATTTGGATTATAAGAAGTGGGAGTCTGTCTAGGGTTCTGAGGGGGCCTTTGCCCTCGTTGGAATCTTGGGTCTCTTGGATTGTAGGAAGAATTTGAATTATTATTTTGCGGCCTATTGTTATTTGGCGGATTCTGCATAAACTACTTAGATGTTTCCATCAAATTCATGACATCTCGCGCAATTTCAAGTTCTTCGTTGGTTGGAACAATAAATGCTTTAAATGATGAATCTGGTGTACTGATTTCAATCTCTTCTCCGCGGGTGTGGTTAGCTTCGTCGTTGATCTTAAGACCCATAAATTCAAAGGCCTTCATAACTGTTTCACGAGTTTCAGGAGAGTTTTCACCAACACCAGCAGTAAAGGCAATGGCATCTACCCCGCCAAGTTCAACGATATATTGAGCAGTATATTTGATGATACGGTCAACGAACATCTCAATAGCTAAGTTAGCGTGATGATTAGTTTCTTGAACGTCTTCCAAATCGCGCATGTCGCTGGAGATAGTTGAGATTCCAAGCAAACCTGATTTGTTGTTGAGGATATCAAGCATTTCATCGCCAGACAATCCTTCTTTTTCCATAATGTACTTTACAAGAGAAACATCCACATCACCAACTCGAGTTGCCATGATTAAACCAGCAATCGGAGTGAATCCCATTGAAGTATCAACACTCTTTCCTTTGTTGATTGCGGAAATAGATGCACCAGCGCCGATATGCAAAGTAACAATTTTCGTTTCTTCTAAAGGCTTTCCAAGCAATTTAGCAGTTTGTTCGGAAACGTACTTGTGACTGGTACCGTGTGCACCGTATTTACGCGCTCCGTACTTCGTGTAATATTCGTATGGAAGGCCGTACAAATAATTCTGTTCTGGCATTGTTTGATGGAATGCAGTATCGAAAACAGCAACCTGAAGGGCTCCAGGAATCATTTTGGTAAATAATTTAATACCCAATTCATTTGCAGGATTGTGGAGTGGTGCGTAAGCTGCAAGACGATGAATCTTTTTCAAAACATCTTCATCAACTACAACGGACTTGTTGAACCATTCCCCACCGGAAACAACTCGGTGACCGACACCTTTTATTTCATCAAGGCTCTCCACGATTCCCAAAGAAATCAATTGTTCAAGTAAAAAGTTAATTGCAACTTCATGGTCCTTGAATTCTTTTCGGGTTTTGTGTTTTTCGCCATCAACTTTAATAGTTACGTTATCGTCTTCGTCAAGGACGGTGTCGATGCGTTCGATCACTCCTTCAGCAATCACATTTTCAGCAGGCATATCAAGAAGCTTGAACTTCAATGATGAAGAACCAGCATTCACAGAAAGTATTTTAGTCATATTAAACTCCTAAGTTATTAGTAACCCATTTATCCAAATAATCTTTAAAATCAGTGGCAATTTTTGAAACGTCCGTAAAATCTGGAACGCCAATTGTCAGCAGCGGAATATTCGTTTTTTGAGTGCCCTTTATATTGTAAAACACCAAGAGTGAAATTTTCGAGTCATCGACCAAAATTGAACCCTGAAAACCAAACAAACCAATCAATTTAATATCTTGGTTTTCCTTCAATGTCTGAGCAAATCCGATTGGGTCAGTTAAGAAACTTTCATCAGAAAGAACGAACAACATTTCATCAGTATTTGAGTTCGAATTAAAATCTGAAATAATTTGGGATAGTTTTTGTTTTACCGCGTTCGAAACGTAAACACTTAATTTGGATTCATTGTTTTTGGCCTCAATCAATCTGTCCTTAATTGCTAGAAAATATCCTTGTTGCTCTTTTAAATTAGGATAAGAAATATCGGCATTCAAACTGCTTGCAATATCGATAGCTAAGTCAGGAAATTTTGGGAAATTATCGATAATATTTTTTGGTTTGGGAACGAACCTACTGATTATCAATGAAAGTACTTGAGAAATTGAGAATGGCGTTAAATTACTAAGATTCACCTCATCATCTTCAAAGCGACTAACCCAATATAAACTAAGGGCGTACATTAGTTCTTCTTTTGATAAATTGGAAGTCCCAATATTTTCTTCAACGTCACTGGTTTCAATTTTTTTGATAAAACTTTCTACGTTATCTAAGTCCATTACTCTATATTAAATGACTTGAAGTATTTCGAAAGGTTCAACAACGCAGAATTGTTATCTGAATTGAGTTGATAAAACAGGACAAAGCCAGATATTATGACTGTTAATATCAATAAGACTGAAATAAATATAAAACTATTCCGTTTTTTTAAGAAGGATTCTTGCTTCATTTTCTTCTCCGTTTGGCCAAGAAACAATTATTCGATCGTTATTAAAACTAGCCGTTGACACCCCGTTGAGCAATGGCATTGTTCCGCCATCCTCAGTTGTGAGAATAATTTTATTCCCTGCCATTTTCAGAATATATACTTGCTCATCTTTTTTTAGAAACGTCTGATTATTTTCATTTTTTATGAACTCAAATTCCTTTTTTGGATCTTCCAGCTGAATCATCATCGTATAAAAATTTATTGAATTAGCGTAATAAGTGTTCGTCTTTAAAACAGTAGAAATGGTTGAAATTAGTCCTAGTGTAATTAAGAAAACGAGTAGTGATACTGCAGTCTCAATTAAAGTGAAACTATTTTTCTTTAGCAGCATTTAAAAACCTAGTTTCCAACATATGTCTATTTATAATCATTCGATCATAGTTCCTTTTTAACAACTGAAGCTGATTATGTTGGATTACCAACAACGTAGAGGTGACAAAAATAACTAAAAATAGTCCAACAATCGACTCTGCTACCAAAAAACTTTGTTGCCTACTTTTCAACACGATATGCTCCAAAGCCTAATGAAAAAATTAATTTCGCCGTTTTTTGGTTTTGAAAATCACTTATGATGATCGTTTGTGGAGCAACA
Organism: Lactobacillaceae bacterium; assembly: GCA_031261865.1. Taxonomy (GTDB): domain Bacteria; phylum Bacillota; class Bacilli; order Lactobacillales; family Lactobacillaceae; genus Oenococcus. Next base: position 3,194 of record JAISIV010000095.1, read on the forward strand.
TACCCATTGCTTTTTAAGGTTAATTTTGAATTATCTATGTGAATTCCCTTCGGTAAATTGGTATGCCGATTTCGGTATATTAGCTGGTTATTCTCAAATCGAATTTCTCGATCATATCCGCTCAAAAAATTATTAGTTCTGGCTTGATTGTAAAAAGTATCAAATGTTTTCACGGCTCTTTCCAGCTGAGAAGGATGCGTTGTTTTTGAAAAACCTAAAACCACAAATAACGAAACAACTAACAACACCAAAGATGTCTCTAATAATGTAAATGAATTACTTCGATACATTAGTCCCACTGATCGAGATCCCGATTTTTTGAGCCTTTTCAACTTGTTCACCAGTTAGGTAACCAGCCGACTGTAGTTCGCCGAAACTTACGGAATCCGCATCGTTATCCATGCTGTAAAGATCTACTTGGGTTTGAACCACTTTTACCATCGCCAAAGCTTGTTTTTCTGTGGCTTTAGTTTTCTGGGCACCGATATTCGGTAAAAATAGAAGCATCAAAAGGGCAATAATGAATAGAACGATAGCCATTTCAATCAACGTGAATGATTTCTTTTTTTTATTTAAGATGAATGCTGACATATTTCCTCTTTTCTTTTCCTAACTGAAATTAAAGTTTATGTTTTGATACATTGGCAATAATAAGATGGCGTAAACGAAAACGACGACGAGTGCGACCAAAATAAAAGATACTGGTTGGATAAGATTGACGACCTTGTCGACACTTTTTACAAAATCGGCATAAATAATTTGAGAATAATTAGTTAGATCTTTCGATACTCTGTTTTTGTCGTTTCCTTGTTGGAAAAACAATTGAATGCTCTCATCAATAATTTCTATTTCCTTTAAACTTTGTGCAAATGATATTCCTGATAAATTTTGTTTTTTTAAAAAACTCGCCATTTCCGACTGCAGTGACGTAGCCTCAATTGAACTCGATGCTTGTACGATATGTTTAATTTCTAAACCTGCTCCCAATAAATCCCCATACATACGGGCGAATTGATAATTGACTAATTGTTTTATGATTGGACCAACTATTGGTAACTTAATTAAAAACTTTGTTCTGGTTAAGGCTGATAATTTCCGTAAATAAATAGCAAATGATAACAATAAAAGAATTGTCACTCCACTGCCTGCAAATAAAACCGTCCAAAAACCTGGTGAGTCTATAAAAGTACTTTGAATGTCCATCGTCTCTTTCATCATCGGATAGACCACAAAAATAACGCCTAGAAAAACCGCAGCTATGAAAATTAAAATAATCGTGGGATATTTGAGAACCTGTTTAATTTTTTGGTTCTGCCTCAATTGGTTTTCGGCAATATCAGATAAAGAAATCAAAGTTTTACTGAGTAATCCAAAATTATCTGAAATCGTCAACTGAAATCCAAAACTATTATCGACGTATTTGGCAATCGCTTGGGAAAACCTCACTCCACTTCTTAGTTCCTTTCTTATCTCGGCGAGCCATGTTTTGTCAGTCCAAATTGTTTTCAAAAAATCAACAGATTCATTGATTGAATAGCCACTTTGTAAAAGACGACCAAGAATTTTGAAGAAATTTGCTTGTTGTTCATTAGGCAATTTTTTTGTATTTTTCCAAAACATCGGAGTCAATAATTTTTTGTTCGAAAGCATTTTTTAAGTTCTCCTTCCAAGTTTTCTGAAAATTGAAACTGATGTTATGCAAATCGTATTTGTCTTGGATATCGACAAGTGAATAAAGTTTTTGATCAATTCCTGGAATCAGACGTTGATAGATGGACAAACTCAATGTATTTTTAATCAAATTTTTGTCTGCACCTAAATCAATCATTCTATTGATGGCATCTTTAGCTGAATTGGCATGAATTGTCGCAAAAACCAAGTGTCCACTAAGAGCTGCTTGAATCGTTGCAGTAGCGGTTTTCTTATCACGAATTTCTCCAATAACTAACACGTCAGGATGGTGTCTTAGAGCAACTTTGATTAATTCCTCATAGGTCATTCCAGCCTGTTCGTTAACTTGTAGTTGGACAATATTCGGAGACCTAATTTCGACAGGATCTTCTATACTTAAAATTAATTCATTTTCTTGACGCTTATTTAATAAATTGTGGACAGTACTAGTTTTACCTGAACCAGTTGGTCCTACTAGTAAGACCAACCCGTGTTCAGGTATTTGTGCTTCAATTTCCGAGAATTGACTGGGGTTCAACCAGTTTGACGCGGACTGACTATTGCCGTAGATGATTCGAATTACAACAGTCTCTCTATTTTCAAAATCACTGACGGTTGAAATACGCAAAGGATATTTAATGCCTTGATATTCGAATTCTGTAGAACCCAATTGTGGTCTTCTGGTTTCGGCGATATTCATCCCAGAAATATATTTCAAATATGAAATCAATCTCAGAGCCACTTCTTGGCTTAAGGTTTTTAACTTGGCTAATCGTCTGCCGTTGTGTACTTTAATGAGATACTTTTTATCTTCAGGCAAAAGATAAACGTCCTGTTCTCTGTTGTTTATGGCTTGTATTATGATTTGTTCGAAGTAATCTTTCATATACTTCTTAATACGTAAATTTTGGAGTCAAACGACAGTTTATCGAAAATAAATTTCAAATATCTTTGGGTAGACAAAAAGGAACCGAATAAACGTCCGTCGCCTACAAATTACGAATGTGGCGTAACAAAAAAAGCCGTCTATGTCGGCTTCTCTAAAATTATTTTTCTACTTTAATAATGGTTCCCTTTTCGAGGAAATTCACAGCATCTCGGATAGTCTCAACCGGGACAATTTTAATGCCAGGTGCGTATTTTTTTGCTGTTTCAATAGCAAGTTGATAGTTTGTTTTACCGCCGTCTAGAGTTACGTTACTCTTGGTGGGTTTTATATATGGAGTTAGAAAAATTGTGGAGCCGGCCTTTTTAGCAGCAAGAATCTTTTTATCTATGCCACCAATTTCTCCAATGCTACCGTCACTCTCGATAGTTCCAGTTCCAGAAATGTTTCGGCCTTTTTTCAAATCAATATTAGCCAATTGTGAATATAACTGAAGAGTAAACATCATCCCGCCTGAAGGGCCACCAATTTCTCCAATATTGACTTTAACTTTAGGGTTGGTCACAAGAGTTGTATCATCAACCAAAGAAATTCCGATTCCAGTTCGACCTTTCGGATTCTCTTTTGTTTTGGTGTTTTCGAGAACTACGGTTTTCGCGGTCACCGTTTTTGTCTCCCCGTTTCTGACAAACGTCACGTTCAACTTATTTCCCGGAGACATTTTAGCTAATGCGTTTTGAAAATCCTTAGATGAGGTGTAGTGGACACCATTAATTTTAGTAATCGTATCGCCAATTTTCAAAAGCTTTTTGAACTCGGAATTAGGCATTACCTGAGCGATGTAGATCCCGTGATAATTTTGCTTGATTTCACTACTTTTTCCAGCCAATTTAAATGCCTGGATCTCAGCATTTTGAATAGAATTATTCATTTGATATTCAGATATTTTTTCATATTCATAATCTGTAGCACCACCAGTGACTTCATCTTTTGACTCGATTGAATAAGCAGGTGAAAAGTTCGACTTAATCCAGTCGCCAATATTAGCGTCCGATAAATAAACACTAACAAGCCTTAAATTACCTTTGGTTTTATCTTTCTTGCCGTTAACCGTTAAATATTTTCTTATATCGGTAGCCTGCCCCGGCGTTTCAACATAAGCATTTATTGGGATTACCCAAGCAATCAACGTCACTAAAAAAATAGCCGAAACGACGACTAATGTATAAAACAACTTATTTGTGTTCTTGTTCATATTTTTCCTTCAATGCTTTGGCGACGTTGGCTGGCACGAACGGACTTACGTCGACACCAAATTGAGCAATTTCTTTTAATCCAGATGATGAAATATCTTGAAAAGCGGCTTTTGAGGGTAAAAGAATAGTCGGAATTCCCGAAAGTTGAAAATTGAGTTCGAAAATATCTCTCTCATATTCATAATCTTTGACATTTCGAATTCCACGAACGATAACATCTGCGTTTCGTTCTTTAGCAAAATGAACCAAGAGACCAGATGTGAATTCAACTTTTACGTTGCCAAACTCTTTGACATTTTCGGATATCAATTCTGTTTTTTCTTCGGCCGTGAATAGCGCACGTTTATCCGTGTTAATGGCCACAGCGACAATCACCTCATCAAATAATTTCGATGTCTGTTTAATTAAATCCAAATGTCCATTAGTAAGCGGATCGAATGATCCAGGGAAAATTGCGATTGTCATTTTATTCTCCTAAAAACTGTGATGTAAGAAATACTAAAATTCCTGGTTGTGACTACTTCGAAATGTTCTTTGTCATAATTCTGATTTACAGAATTGAATCCATGTTCATCTGTTTCGGCAACAATTATGGAATCGTCACTGAGCAAATTATTTTCCAACAATGCCGCGATATCTTTAATAATTTGTTGCTTGGCATATGGTGGATCTAATAAAACAAGATCTAATTTGACATAATCTTTTTTTAGTCTTTCAATTGCTTGAGCCGCCGTACTTTTGATTATCGAAAATGATTCTGGAGAATGCGTCGCATCAACATTTTTTTGAATCGTTTCAATTGCCGGCTTTGCCAAATCAACAAGATAAGCATGACTATATCCACGCGAAACAGCTTCAATCCCGAGCGCTCCGGATCCAGCATATAGATCTAAAACTTCCCCGTTCGTTAAATAAGGCATCAAAATATTAAAAAGAGACTCCTTAACTTTGTCAGTGGTTGGACGAGTTTTCTTCGAATCAACCATATTAAGTTTTAGTTTTTTGAATTGTCCCCCAACTACTCTCATTGATTTGTTTTCTCCTCGGCAAAAATTTTTAGGACAATTCCAATAGCAATAAACGACACCAGTAATGAAGTTCCTCCATAAGAAATAAATGGGAACGTAACTCCAGTCATCGGCAACAAAGCAGTAATTCCCCCTAAATTAACCAGAGCTTGAATGAAGAAATATCCGCCAATTCCGTTTAGAACGATTCGATTAAATAAACTTTTAGAATTGACACTCACATAAAAAATTCTAAAGACTAGCCAGAAATATAAACTGAGAATCACTAATATCCCTAGCAAACCAAATTCTTCTCCAATCACAGCCATAATAAAATCGGTGTTTGAAACTGGCAATGTACTTTTAACGACTGATTGTCCAGCCCCTTGACCAAACAAACCTCCGCGTGAAATCGCTAAAAGTGAACGCACGACTTGTAATCCTTGAGAATTGTAATAAGGCCAAGGATTTTCAAAGACAACAAACCGCATCAATTGATAATTACTTTTCAATAATGAACTAGGAAGTGCACGTACAATAAACGGAAGCAGAATCGTCAACACCACTGTCGCTCCTGAAACAAAATACGTCAGTAAAGGTTTTATTCCAGAAGACAAATACACAACTAAGAAGATAAACGTGACGATGATAGCATTACCCAAATCAGGCATAGAAATAATCAAACCGATGAACACGGCTGGTATCAAAAAAGTTGGCCAATCAAGTGAATTCCATTTTTTACTTAAATCTTGATTCTTAGCATTTAAACGGTCTAAATAATAACTGGCGACAACGAGAATGACCATTATCTTAGCGAATTCGGCTGGTTGAATAGTGAAGCCAGCAATAAGTTGAATCCAACCGTAGGCACCAGTTCCTTGAGCCACTGTACCGGCAAAACGAGCATAGAGTAAAAGTGCAAGCAGTATTCCAGAAAGAATTAAAATTAATTTTTTATTTGACATCATCTTATAGCTGTCGGGTAGCACAGTAATAAAAATCACCAGAAATATCCCTAGCAAAATAAAAATGAATTGACGAATAAAATAAAACAACGCCCCGCCTGCGAAAGTCTGAGAAGCAGAACTGACTGCCAGAATTCCTATAAAAGATAGAGCCAGGACGGCAATTAAAACTTGTTTATCAATTTGAGAAAACCATTGTTTTATTTTTGAAATCACAATAACTATTCTAACAACCGATTATGGCAATATATAACAATGAATAAAACGTTAAAAATTTACTCCGACGGTGGGAATAGAAATACTGGTGTTCAAAAAGGTGGCCACGTGAACGCCAACGATTTATCCGCCTGGGCTTATTTAATTGAGTTTGAAGGACAACAATTTTCTGATTCAGGTTTTGAATATGGTCAAACCAATAACGCTATGGAAGTAACTGCACTGCTTGAGGCGTTTAGAAGAGTTGGGAGAGTTGATAATGATGTGAAAGTTGAATTAATCCTCGATTCCAAATATGTCCTAGATTCTTTAGAAAAAGGTTGGGCAGAAAACTGGATTTTAAAAAATGACACTAAACGCCCAAATTTTAATCTTTGGAAACAGTTAGTGCCAATTTATGTCTCCATGAAATCACAAATTGATTTCATTTGGGTCAAAGGTCATGCAAGTACTCCAGGAAACTTGTTTGTTGATGAGCTACTGAATAAAGAAATGGATGCACATTAAAAATATTTATGGAACCAAAAACAATTAACATTTATCGCGACAACCACAGTTTATCATTGGGTTTTATATCTCTTGTAGTCGCTATTTTTTTCTGGTTCAGTCTGGCCGAAAATGGTTGGATCAGATACATCCCAATATCTGTCGCGCTTATTTTCGCTCTAATTTCCTTTATTCCTAAAAGTAAAGCAATTATTATCCGAGGAAACAAAATTACATTCATTCGGTTTTATGTAATTCGCCACACTTATAAGATTTCTGAAATTAAAAAATACAAGCTATTTGAGGAACATTATTCCAATAAAGGCTCAAGAGAACAGAACTTAGTCATCGGATTAAAGAAACGTGATGAGCGCAAAAACACTCTCTATTATGTACATTTCAACAATCTAAACTTGACAAAGGATGGATTCAGTCAACTTCGCGGTTTCGCGCGTAAAAACTTCGGTGACTATATCGATAAAAACCAAAAAATCAATAATGATGTTAATCGATGGAACGTATTTAGACTTGCCGTATGTTGGGCATTTGGAATCTTTCTTGTAATGCTTCTAGTTGTCGGGTATTGGCTGGGAACGCATTAATAACACGGATTCAACATCAGTTAAGCTATACAAAAAATCTCGATCAATGATCGAGATTTTTTTATTCTGCGTCTTCCTCAGTTGAAAGAGAGTCGTCGGCAACAAAGGTATTTAATACTTCAGCAACCATGTTCCATTCTTCTTCATCTTCGATCGGAGTAAGTTCACCCTCTTCAGATTCAGGTTCATCGTTTGGTTCGAACGTGAAGGCCAAAATTTCAGTTTCTTGTTCTGGATCATTTTCAGCCACACCTGGTTCAGACAATAAAATATAGTCCTTGCCGTATTCATCAGAATGGAAGGTTAGCAAAACTTCGTATAAAACCTCATTCCCTTGTTCGTCAGTTAGCGTTACGTAGTCTTCTTCATTCATGAGTTAATTTTCCTTTTCCGTCCAAGTAGTTTTGCAAAATGAATTGCGCAGCTAATTTATCGATGACACCTTTTCTTTTATTTCGAGACATATCAGCCTCTTCGATCAAGATTCTAGAAGCTTCCACTGTCGTTAATCGCTCATCAATGAAATCAACAGGCAGATTGAATTCTTGTTCTACCAAAGTGCCATAGTACCGACTTGCATCAACTCGTGGGCCCTCAGAATTATTCATATTCTTAGGTAATCCAATAACGACACCGGTGACCTTGTTTTTTTCAATTATTTCAGCCAAACGATCTAAACCAAAATCATCCTCATCTTCGTTAATTCGAATGATTTCTAAAGCGCTCGCCGTCCACCCTAAAGGATCGCTCATGGCGACTCCTACGGTTCTAGAACCTACATCTAAACCTAATAATCTCATTATTTTAATAAGTAACTTCTAACAAGTTCCTCTACAATTTCGTCACGTTCAAAGCGACGAATTAAATTCCTAGAATCGTTCACACGCGGAATGTACGCGGGGTCACCACTAATTAAGTAACCGACAATTTGATTGATTGGATTATAACCTTTTTCGACTAAGGATGAATAAACAATGCGTAATGCACTACCTACATCTTCGGGATCAGGTTTTCCGAAATCAAATACTGTTGTGTCTTCAAAATCTGCCATATTGTTGTTTATTTTAACCTATTTTAGTTATATATTCTGCTGCTTTTTGAAGTGCTTCACTAAGTCCTTCTGGATTTTTACCACCGGCTTGTGCCATATCCGGACGACCGCCGCCTCCGCCGCCGATAACTGGCGCTATTTCTTTGATAATTGAGCCAGCAGCGAAAGTTTTATCTTTGGAAGCAACTAAGAGATTGGCTTTCCCATCAATTGCTGCTCCTAAAACAAGAATTTGGGAATTACCTTTGGTTTTCCAGTCATCAGCAATCTGGCGCAATCCATCCATCGAATTTACGTTAACGATTGCCGAAGTAAGCGTTGTAGTGCCTAGTTCTTGAACATCATTCAAAACATCACCAAGTTTGGAATTAATCAGTTGGGCATTCAAACTTTCATTTTCTTTTTGAAGTTCTTTATTTTCAGCCAACAATTTCTCTAGTTTGTCAGTGGTTTGATCAACGGTTTGTGCTTTTAATAGTTCAGATAATTGAGACAATATTTCTTCTTGATGACTGTAAATATCTAACGCATTTTGTCCAACGACAGCTTCGATTCGACGTACTCCAGCCCCAATTCCAGATTCAGAAACAATCTTAAACAATTGAAGTTCCGAAGTAGATTGGGCATGTGTTCCACCATCGAACTCGACGTTGAAGTCTCCAATAGAAACTACGCGGACGATTTCACCATACTTTTCACCGAAGACTGCAATTGCACCTAATTTTTTAGCCGACTCAATATCAGTTTCAACCCAAGAAATTTGGGAATTCTTGGCAATTTCGTCATTAATGATTTTTTCAAGTTTCTTCAAATCTTCAGATGCAACCGGACCTTGATAAGTAAAGTCGAATCTTAACAACTCATCAGTGACTAATGAACCTGCTTGATGAACGTCGTCTCCAAGAACCATTCTTAAAGCTTGGTCGAGCATGTGTGTAGCCGTGTGGTTTTTTGATATTTCAATGTGACGTTCCAAATCAACGGCTGCTTTTACTGCCTGCGTAAGAACAAGTTCTTCTAAAACTTCAACAGTATGGAGATGTTGACCGTTAGGTGCATTTTGAACATCAATAACCTTTGCTACTTTTTTGTCGCCAACTAATAAGAAACCAGTATCAGCAATTTGTCCACCCATTTCAGCGTAGAAAGGCGTGACATCAAGAATTACTTGCACGATCTCGCCAGGTTTAGCGGATTCAACAACAGCATCATCTTTGATAATTCTAATAATGTGAGCATCATCTACATTTAATTCGCTCCAACCAACATATTCAGATTCGTCTTTGATATCAGTAAGGATTGCACTTTGCGTCTTCATGGACTTTTCAGAGCTACGGGACTCACGTGCGCGAGTACGTTGAGCTTCCATCTCAATTTCAAAACCTTGAGTGTCAACTGTTAATCCTGCATCTTGAGCTTGTTCGATAGTAATTTCTAGTGGGAAGCCGTAGGTATCATAAAGTTTGAAAGCGTCACTACCAGAGATCTGATTTCCTTGACTTTTCGCAATTTGGGCAACTTCCTCAAAGAGTTGTAATCCTTCGTTAAGAGTCTCTGAGAAACGTTTTTCTTCAGCTAAGACAATCTTTACGGTCTTTTCTTGTTGATCCAACAATTCTGGATAAAAATCTTTCATAATTTGGCCAACTACTGGAACTAAATCGCCCAAAAATGAACCTGCAATATTCAACTTTCGGCCATGCAAAACACTTCGACGAATCAAACGACGAATGATATATCCACGCCCTTCATTAGAAGGCAAAGCACCGTCTCCGATAGCAAAAGTAAGTGCGCTAATATGATCAGCAATTACTTTGAAACTAACATCCGTTTGGGGATTGTCGCCATAATTAACGTCGGACAAATTTTCTGTAGCGTGAATAATTGGCAAGAACAAATCGGTATCAAAATTTGTGCGACCGTGTTGGAATACAGACACAAATCGTTCTAAACCAGCACCAGTATCAATATTTTTGTGTGGTAATTCTGGATATTGTGAATTATCAGTTAGACCTGGCAAGTGGTTGTATTGTGAGAAAACCAAATTCCAAATTTCAAGATAACGCTCATTTTCTCCACCGGGATACATCTCCGGATCATCATCAGGCAAATCTTGGAAATCAACGCCTCGATCAAAGAAAATTTCTGAATCTGGTCCCGATGGTCCTTCCCCGATGTCCCAGAAATTGTCTTCGACTTTAACGATGTGATCTTCAGGCAAACCAACTTCGTTTCGCCAAATATCGTAGGCTTCTGTGTCATTTGGATAAACCGTTACATAAAGCAATGCTGGGTCAATATCGTACCATTCAGGGCTAGTAAGTAATTCCCAAGCCCAAGTAATGGCTTCTTTTTTGAAGTAATCACCAATGGAAAAATTACCAAGCATCTCAAAGAGGGTATGGTGTCTGGGTGTGTGTCCAACATTTTCAATATCGTTGGTACGGATTGCTTTTTGAGAATTAGTGATTCTTGGATTATTTGGTACGAGTGTGCCGTCAAAATATTTTTTTAAAGTCGCTACCCCCGAATTTATCCAGAGCAAAGTTGGATCATTAACTGGAATCAATGATTGACTGGGAACTACTTCATGACCCTTTGAAGCAAAGAAATCGAGCCACATCTGGCGGATTTGTACTGATGATAATTCTTTCATTTTTCTCCTTTAAATAAAAAACAAATAAATTGTGCGCTGGGACGCTTTACCGTGGTACCACCCAACTTCACAACTTATTTGTTGTCTTCATTAAATATTTATCTGTGACTGCAGGAGCACTTCTTATGTCAAGTTACGTTTCACATCAGCCAACGTATTTCTGAAAAATGACTTTCGAAGCATATCTGCTATGGGATTTATTTTAGCATCATTCGGTAATGGTTTTTAAAATTATTTTGTCGACGACATTACTTTCCTACTCAGAAAATAAAGCACAATATTCAGCACTAAGACGAACAAAAATAAAGTCCAAGCCTCAAAAATTGCATTATGAATTAGTAACAATTCAGGATCGCCAGTTAGCTTGGAGAATATCCAAGCTAGAAAACTTCCATTTGTAATAAAAGGAAAAATGATTGAGACAATCAGCAAAAATACTGAAACCAAATATACTTTTGGAACGAGTGACTTTTTGGCGGCGTAAACCAATCTAATATTCTTTTGATTATTTAACATTGCTGCCAGAAAGTTAAAAACCAAAATAAAAACTCCAAAAATTACTAAAATAACTTCCGCCGTTATAATTTGACTTGGTAGTGCCCATTCAGCATCTTTAAAATCGGATCCATTCTGTAAATACAAAAATATAAAGATGGAAGAAACTAACAATAAATCCGAAAGCCACATGGTGATTCGATTGAATGCAATTACGGATTTAAAATTTCTCAATTGAGAATCAGTAGGTTGGTCATTCTGTTCTTCTTTTGGTTTTAGAGGGGTGGAAGTTAATTTGAAATCATCTTTACTTTTCATTGAGCAACTCCCTTTTGTTTGCAAAATCAATAAGTATCGTTAGCGTGTTTGGCTTTATTCGCTTTACGTGCATTACGTTGATTGGTTCGTTGTTCAATTCTGGCATCCATCTGCTTTTTACGTTTGATGGCCGTCTTAATTTGATTCTTATAACCGGGTTTAACTGTCTTTTTCTTTTTGACAATCATCCCCACGAGAGCACCATCTAGTTTTTGAGTAGTAGCTTTACGATTTGTACGGGCACGACGGTCACGCTGGTCGACAACTTGACCGTTTTTCATTTGCTTTGGAATGAATTTAATCCCAAGTTCTTCTAATTCTTCAACCTTGTTTTCTTCATCTGGACCATAGATAGTAATCGCAAGACCTTTCATACCGTTACGGCCAGTACGACCAACACGGTGAATGAAAAATTCGTGATTTTCAGGAATGTCATCATTAATTACTTCAGAAACGCCATTTATATCCAACCCACGAGCCGCCAGATCAGTTGCCACAATGTACTGGAATTCATCTTTTTTAACACGGTTAATCGTACGCTTACGTTCACGTGGCTCAATATCGCCATGAATTTCAGCTAACTTCAAACCTTGTCCACGTAAGAAACTAGCAATTTCTTTTGCTCTTTCTTTAGTGTTAGCAAAGACAATTGTCATATAAGTACCACCACGAGTAAGCAATTGATATATGAGCTCGTTTTTAGTTTTAGACTTAGAGGCGATTAACCAGTTTTCGATAGTGTCAGCAATAACAGTTTCGGTTGGAATTTCTTCAATCAACGGATTATTCATATACTTGCGTAAGAAAGGTTCCAACTTCTTTGGCAACGTTGCTGAGAAAACCAGCAGCTGAGCATCTTTAGGAAGTGCACTTGCAATTTGATCAACTTCATCTAAGAATCCCATATCTAACGTCATGTCGGCTTCATCAATAACCATTGTTTCGGCCGTATAGATAGACAAATCCCCTGACTTATAAAGATCCAAAATTCTTCCAGGCGTTCCGATTACGATTTGTGGATTATTTTTCTGAAGGGCGTTAATTGAACGCTGCTTATCGGTTCCACCAACAAAATTACTGATACGTAATTCTAGACTGAATTTGGAAGCGAAAAGTTTTGCTGCATCGTAAATTTGAGTTGCTAATTCACGACTAGGAGCTGTGATAACGACTTGGACATTGTGATTTGAAACGTCAATTTTATTAAAGATTGGAATCAAAAACGTGTGAGTTTTTCCAGATCCAGTTTGCGATTGTCCCGCCACATCTCTTCCTGATAAAATAACCGGAATAAGACGTTGTTGAACCTTTGTAGGTTTTGTGAAGCCAATTTCAGTTAATGAATCGATAACTTCGGGCTTTAAATTAAATTGTGCGAATTGATTAGTTGCCATATTTTTTTACATAATAAAAGCCACCAGACAATGGCGGCCATTTATTTCCTTACCCTTAGTTTATCACAGGGTATTATTCAACTTTAAGTATTCCTTTTTTCCAGATCTTTCCGCGATAATAAAGTTCCATCGAAACAATTTGAGAAAGTGAAGCGAATGGGAGGACAATTTTCAACCAAAGCATATCCGTCTTGAAAAATGGGATCGCCATAAAAGCGGCCGTGAAAACGTAAATGCCAATTCTCTGTTTTTGGGACAATTTTCTTTCATGAATTCCTTCAGTAATTACACGATGGTAATACTTATTATTCTTTAACCATGTTTGAAGTTTTTCAGAAGATTTACTCCAAAAATACA
>JAISIV010000142.1 GCA_031261865.1 Lactobacillaceae bacterium
GCCCGCCTTGATAAAGGTCGCGGTTCTGTTGCAACTCTGCTCATTCAACAAGGAACGCTTAAAGTTGGTGATCCGATCGTCGTTGGAAACACCTTTGGTCGTGTTAGGACAATGACTGACGCTGCAGGAAAGCAACTAAAAGAAGCTCTCCCGGCTACACCGGTTGAAATCACTGGTCTTAATGACGTTCCAAATGCTGGAGACCGCTTCGTTGTTATGTCTAGCGAAAAAGAAGCTCGTGAAGCCGGTGAACAACGTGCTAAAGATGAATTAGAAAAGCAACGTAATAGTTCATCTGCAGTTACTCTAGATACCTTGTTCTCAACTATGGCAGACCGTCAAATGAAGTCTGTCCCAGTTATCATCAAAGCTGATGTTCAAGGTTCTGTTGAAGCTCTTGCAGGTTCATTAAAGAAAATTGATGTCGAAGGCGTCCGTGTGGATGTTATCCATACTGGTGTTGGTGCCATTAATGAATCCGATATTACTTTAGCCAAAGCTTCAGATGCTATAGTAATTGGATTTAATGTCCGCCCTACTTCTCAGGCAAAATCTCAAGCGGAATTAGGTGATGTTGAAGTTAAGTTCTACAACGTTATCTATAACGCCATCGATGATGTCCAAGCCGCCATGGAAGGTAAGCTAGAACCAATCTTCGAAGAACACGTTCTAGGGAACGTCGAAGCTCGTCAATTGTTCCATTATTCAAAGATTGGAACAATTGTTGGTGGAATGGTTATGGACGGAACAATTTCTCGTGATGCACAAGTACGTGTCATTCGCGATGGAGTTGTTAAGTTTGATGGAAAACTAGGTTCACTTCGTCGTGAAAAAGACGACGTCAAAGAAGTTTCCAAAGGTTATGAATTAGGTTTGACTGTTGACGGTTACAATGATGTTCGCGAAGGTGATGTCATTGAAGCCTATGAAATGGTTGAAGTTAAGCGTCAATCTTCTAAAAAAGATTAATTTTAAACAGACTCGAGAATGTAACTTCTGAGTCTGTTTTTTTATAAAACTAGTATGAGAGAATGTTTGTTATGAAAGAAAAATCAAATCGCTTAGTTCGCGTAGAAACTGAAATCCAAAGAGAAATCAGTGAAATCCTTATTAAAAATCTCTCTGACCCACGTTTGGAAAACGTCACAATTACCGGTGTCTCTATGTCGCCGGATTTTGGAGTCGCACACGTATATTGGACCGTTTATTCAAAACTAGCAAGCGTTGGCCAAAAAGCACAGGCTGGGCTTGAATCCTCAAAAGGGGAAATTAAAAAGTTGTTAGCCAAAAAAATGACGACCTTTAGAATTCCTGAATTAATTTTTGAGCGTGATCAAGCCATTGAATACGGAGACAAAATTGAAGGCTTGTTAGCAGGACTTAATATCAATCACGACTCAACGCCAATGGACGACGATGAGTTCTGAACTTAATGGAATTTTGCTTGTCAACAAACCAAAAGGTATTACTTCTTTTGATGTGGTTCGACAAATTAGAAAAATTGTCCACCAAAAATCAGTCGGTCACACTGGAACTTTAGATCCGGACGTCGACGGGTTGATGGTTATCGTTTTAGGGGCTGCCACTAAATTAATTGATTTTTTGCAGAACCATCCAAAAACCTATATTGGGACCGGTTTGATTGGTATTTCCACTCAAACAGAAGATATCAGCGGAGTGGTAGTTGAGGAGAAATCGGTAATCTTGAATCAAGAAAGGCTTGATTCAGCTATCGAAAATATGAATGGGAAATACATTCAAACCCCACCTATGTTTTCTGCGGTGAAGGTAAATGGTAAAAGATTGTACGAATATGCCAGACAAGGATTAGTTATTGATAGCCCTAGTAGAGAAGTCTATATATATAATTTCAAAAGAACCTCTGCTATCAATCTTGATTCAGACAATCACGTGTCTTTTGATTTTAGTGCTACTGTTTCCAAAGGGACTTATATCAGAACTTTAATAGTTGATTTGGCAACTAAATTAGGTTATCCAGGAACTATGTCTAATTTAAGAAGAACTTCTGCTGATGGTTACTCATTAGAAGAAGCGCACTACCTAAATTTTTTTGACGAAGAGAATATTGCTTCACTAATCATTCCATTAGAACTAGTTTTATCTGAACTCCCAAAAGTTGAATTGAATGACTCACAGTTCAATAAAGTTAAAAATGGGGCATTTTTGGAATTAGATATCGCAGACCCAGAGGTCGTCTTATTATTCGAAAATAAAGTTAAAGCAATCTACGAACGAGTGAAAAATTATTACAAACCTAAAACGATGTTTTTAGGTAACGATTGAAAAGTCACCAACTTCGTGAGTTAAAATGTTTTGTAATGGTAGACGGAAATACAATGTTTGACTTCTTTAAAGAAAACGGTTTCGATCCGTTTTCTTTTAATATTGCCTTAGAAATTGAAGAACATCGCGTAGTCAATGGGCAATTGTCGCAATATCCTTTCCCTGAAAACCTAGGAAACCGACAGAATCCAAATACTAGTTTCACTACTGATTTCACTGAATCAATGATTGAAATCATCACCAGGGCACATTCCAATAATTTCAATCTTGAAAAAGAACTCAACCAACTACAGTTGGAACTCAAATATCAGTTGCAACCTGGTGAAAGTATTTGGACAAACAGCATGCCTCCTACGTTAAATTTGGAGGACGAAAAATGGGTTTTAACGCATTTTGATCGGCCTTGGAAACAGAAATATCGGGATTACCTGATTGAAAAATATGGAATTTATCATCATATGATGTCTGGTATCCATATAAATTTTTCCTTTAACGATGATTTGTTAGTCCATTTTAATGGTGATATCAATGCTCTATACTTTCAAGTGGCTCAAAATTTGATTCATTTACGATATTTATTTGTTTACTTGTTTGGTAATTCGAATGTTGATTTTAATCCAGGTAAAGATTCCAGAATCCCTATTTTCAAAAATACGATGAAAAGCATACGTGCCAGTCGATATGGTTTTCGGAACGATACTGACATTAGCTATTCCGGGACCTACCAAGATTTTAAAGGCAGATTACAGTCGGAGATTTCAAATGGTTATTTGTATGATGCTGCAGAATTTTACGGTCCTGTAAGATTCAAAGAAACAAATGACCGCATTCATTATATTGAAGTCCGTATTTCTGATTTGGTTCCTCAAAAAGACAATTTGGTTGACTTCAGCGCTTTAGAACTAGTTGAATACATCGCGTTTGCGACGCTGTACGGGTTACTAGATTTCGGACAAAGGGATATTGATGCAGACATTGAACTTTCTTACCAAGTGGCGGAAAAGAAGGCGAATTTAAACTCTGAAATGTTATCTAAATTGGTTTTTCCTGATGAGTTCAAAGAACGGTTCTTCAATATTTATCAAGTAATCACTAATTTAAAAAACCAACTGGTTTTATGATCAGTTGGTTTTTTAATAGTTATACAGCGCATATAACATCGGAAGTTGCTTTTGCCACCGTTCAATAGTTTGTTCAAGTTGGCGTTGATTATATTGCCACAAAAAGTAACCGGCAACCCCGATTAACGAAGCACCTAACATTTGGCTTTTGAATACATCCATTGGATTAGAAATTCCGCCGTTTGCGATATATGGTATTTCTAAATTGGCTTCGGCCGCATTGTTTAAAGACTCTAAAGTTGAAATTCCAATTTTTTTATTACTTAAAATGTCATCCAACCAAAAATCAATATCATGATTGCGGTCTTCCTCAATTTTTCCGAAGTCAGTACCGTTGTTACCCGAGACATTAATGGCCGCTGGATTTAGTTTAGCTATTTCTTGTATGCTTTCAAGGTCCATTCCGAATCCAACTTCTTTTACAACTACTGGAACGTTTACCGTTTCTATGATGTCTTGAAGCGATTCCAACCACGAATTAAAATCACGATCACCATCAGGAGCCGCTATTTCTTGAGCAGCATTAATATGAACTTCTAAAGCGTTTGCTTCAATCATGTCAACGGCCGCTTGTGCCTCTTTACCAGAATGGCCAATACCAATGTTTGAAAAGAGGAAACCATTAGGATTATTTTTTCTGACGACCGTGAAACTTTCAATTGAATCTTTTTCTTTTAGGGCAATTGATTGACTACCGACAGCCATTGCTAAGTCATATTTTTTAGCAATCTCGGACAAATCTTGATTTATTTTCGAACTTAACTGTGAGCCACCGGTCATCGCTTCAATATAAAAAGGCCATGCAAAATGGTAGTTGAATATATCAACGCTAGTATCCACCTCAGAAACTGAGGAAGAGGGAATTAGTGGTCGAACTAACTCTAAATCCTGCAGAGCGTTCCCTAAATCACCGCTTTTCCATTGTTGCAAAGCAAGTGATATATGTTCATTTTTTCTGTGCGCATGCGCGGATTCGATTTTTTCACTCATAGTAATAAATTGAAATGTCTAAGGGTAGTATCCCATTTTCCTTCCATTTTTCTTCAATATCAGATTTGATTTCTTTGGACTTAGTGAAGCCGATTACATTGTCTCCACCACCAGCTCCAGAAACTTTTGCCGTCACTCC